>JBOGMA010000539.1:0-3832 GCA_050746465.1 Acidobacteriaceae bacterium | reverse complement strand
CTTCTTTGCGGGAGCCTTCTTTGCTGCCTTCTTGGCCGGAGCCTTTTTGGCCGGAGCCTTCTTGGCCGCCTTCTTTGCTGCTTTCTTAACTGCCAAAGGAGTACCTCTCTTGGTTGATTTTTTACTGCTCGCGCCCTTCTTTGCGACTGCGGATTTTTTCGCAGCCTTTCTGCCGCCGGCGCGCTGACTGCTCTTCTTCGCGGCAGATTTCTTTACGGCTTTCTTCGCCGAAACTCTCTTTGCGGCCTTCTTCGCCGCAGCCTTTTTAGCAGGCACCCTTTTCGCGGAAGTCTTTTTGGCCGCTGTCTTCTTGGCCGGAGCCTTCTTCGCGGGCGCCCTTTTTGCAGCCGACTTCTTCGCGGGAGCCTTCTTTGCCGGAGCCTTCTTTGCAGGCGCCTTCTTTGCGGGAGCCTTCTTCGCCAGAGCAGATGCTGCCGGCCGTGGTTGCTGGACAACGGGAGCAAACGGCGCAGCAGGCTCTTCAGCTACGGTGATGATTCGCTCTTCTTCTTCGTCATCTTCGAGATCATCGTCATCGGAAGAGAGGGCGACGGAAACCTCCTCCTCTTCCTCGTCGTCGAAACCATCTTCTATCTCTTCGGGAAATTCTTCGGTTTCCGGTTCAAAGTCGCTGTCGCCGCGCATTAAAAATCTGCGATCATTCTGCATCGAAGTAGCCCTCCGGGCATTACGCCCTGCATCCCGTCTCAGATGCCTTGTCGCGGTAAAAAATAAAACCCCGCGCCGCGAATTATAGCAACAGCATGCAACGCCTTGCTACGAAACGCAAGCATTTATCGCACAAGAATTCATTTTTTATTTCCGCTTCGGGGCCGCGGCTCATCGCGCAACAGGTTTTGCAATGCTGATTCCGAGGACATTCGCTCCGATGCAATGCCGCGAAAAGCCGCTTGAATAGCCAGCAGCGCGCTCGCGCGGTCATTTGTGATGCGACGATCGGGATGAGCTTTTTCTGCTCTCGTGATGCGTAGACCTGTGCCGCGTACTGTGGCCCCTGCGCCGACGCCGCGACGTTGGAATGTGCGCCGGCTCGGCGACGTGAAGCCTGCTTCCCAGCCTCACATGCGATCCGCGAATGTGGTTCCAGCGGTGCAACTGTTCGACTGTTACACCGAATCTATCGGCAATCGTAATGAGCGTATCGCCGTGCCGGACGCGATAGAGAGTGGTGGCTCTCGATGCGGAGCGTGGAGAGAGCGGAATCACCACTGCATCAACATCGCTCACGTCAGAGGACGACAATTGGTTCACGTCTTCAAGCGAGCTCAGCGAAACGTGATAGGAATGCGCCACCTCGGCCAGCGTCTCGCCCGGAGCGAGAGTGTGATAACGCCAGTAGCGCCGCTTATCAACTGGAATTTCGGCGATACGCTTTTCATAGAGCGCCCTTGTCCCGGTGGGAAGATGAAGATCGAAGCTTTCGTCCGGCGGCGTTGCTCCGCGCAAAAGGCTTGGATTCAGAGCCGCGATTTCCTGTGGAGGGGCTCCTACCAGATCAGCAACGAGCGGCAGCCCCACGCTGTAGTTGGTCTTGACGGTATCGTCCACCAGAGGCGGATCAGTTGCCAGGTCATCCAGCCCGTACTGCTTCGGGTTCTTGGCCATGATGGTCACGGCGAGAATAATGGGAACGTAATTTTTCGTTTCCAGCGGCAGGTTGTTGCGCTTATACAACTCCCAGAAATCGGCAAAGCCGGTGCGCTGCACTGCTTTCTGCACGTTCAGGGGGCCCCAGTCGTAAGCAGCCATGGCAAGATACCAGTCGCCGAACTGGTTATACAGATACTTCATATAGCGCGCGTATGCCCTTGTGGAGGCAACGGGGTCGAAGCGCTCGTCGTACCACGCGCTGCGCGGGGGAGCGAAAGCGTCTCCGGGCATGAACTGCCACATGCCGCCTGCGCCCGAGTGCCGATTGACCACCTGAGTCCTGAAGCCGGACTCTGCGACCGCCTGGTAGATCAGGTCCTGCGGCACGCCTTCCTGCTTGAGCACGCGTTCAATCATGTCCTTGTATCGACCGGCGCGCTCCAGCGAGGCGACAATGGTACCGTGCCCCGCCTTGCTCTTGGAAAAGAAATTGATGTAGCTGGCGACGTAGTCGTTCATCACCAGCGGCAAGTCCGACCGCGTGGTTTTTAATTGCGCGGTGGCCTCGGCGCGGATGGTGGGATCAACCGGAAACGTCACGGCATTCGCCACGTCCACCGGCGTTGGTTCGGCCTGAGGCGCGAAGCCATTGCCCTGCTTGAGCGCGTCCAGCTCCAGCGTGTTCACGGCGTCCACAATGCGATCGAACTCGGCGGCAAGATCAGAATTGGACTTGATGCTGATTCCGCAGGTGAGCATCTGGTCCACGGCGTAATCAAAATTGGACTTGGCCGCGGCAAGATGACCGTCCTGGTAATTCGACATACCATTCTGGTAGGCGGCTTCCACGTCGCGAATGATCTGCGCAATCCTTCGTTTGTTGGCCTTCTGGGGGGTTGTGTGAGTCACGGGCGCGGATTCCGTCTGGGAGGCGGACTGAGCCGCTGCGGCAAAGGGCAACAGCGCGGCGATGAGGGCGGCAAGAGCAGCTCGAAAAACAATCATGCTTGTACGTAGGACGAAGGACCGATCGAGTTCTGCTCAACCTGCTCCGTAGGAATTATTGTATGACGCGCGTCAATGTGGCCGAATATCCGGTGCGACGCCGATGATAAACTGAGGCATTGGAGCAGTTTCTCCTGATTCCGCGCTGAAGGCGCGCTCCTCTCTTGCATGGACAACAAGCACATTCGTAATTTCGCGATTATCGCGCACATCGATCACGGAAAATCCACGCTTTCAGACCGCCTTCTGGAACTGACCGGCTCGTTGACAGCGCGCGAAATGCAGGCGCAGGTGCTCGATGTGATGGATCTGGAGCGCGAGCGCGGCATTACTATCAAGGCGCATTCCGTCCGCATGACTTATCCCGCGAAGGATGGTCAGACCTATCAACTCAACCTGATCGACACACCCGGCCATGTGGACTTTTCCTACGAAGTCTCGCGCTCGCTGGCTTCCTGTGAAGGCGCGCTGCTGGTTGTCGATGCCTCACAAGGTGTGGAGGCGCAGACGCTCGCGAATGCCTATCTTGCGATCAACCACGGGCTCGAAGTAATTCCCGTTATCAACAAAATCGATCTGCCCAGCGCGGACGTTCTCCGCACTCAGGAAATGATCGAGCAGACCGTCGGCATCGACGCTACGGATGCGATTCCGGTAAGCGCAAAAACCGGCCTCAATGTTCCAGACATTCTGGAAGCGATTGTGCATCGCCTTCCACCGCCTTTGGGCGACGCCGAGGCTCCGCTGCAGGCCTTGATCTTCGACTCATGGTTTGACGCTTACCGCGGCGTCGTCGTGCTGGCGCGCATCATCAACGGACGCCTGCGCAAGGGCATGAAGATTCGCCTCATGTCCAACGGCAGGGTCTTCGATGTGGACTCGCTCGGCGTCCTCACGCCCAAGCCCGTCGAAATTGACGAGCTTTCTGCCGGAGAAGTGGGATTCTTCATCGCCACCATCAAGAACGTGGCCGACACCAAGATTGGGGACACCGTCACGGAAGACGCGCGTCCAGCCGCCGCTCCGCTGCCCGGATTTGAAGACATCAAGTCCATGGTCTTCGCCGGCCTGTATACCGTGGACTCGCACGAGCACACGCTGTTGCGCGATGCCCTGGAAAAACTGCGCTTGAACGATTCGTCGTTTTTCTTCGAGCCGGAAAGCTCGGCTGCTTTGGGGTTCGGCTTCCGCTGCGGCTTCCTCGGCCTGCTGCACA
>JBOGMA010000538.1:0-4802 GCA_050746465.1 Acidobacteriaceae bacterium | reverse complement strand
GACCTTCAGTCCGGCCTGGCGCATTTCGCGCCCCATTTTGTTGAATTGCCCGGCGGTCCATTTCCACTCGGCAAGTGTCATGGCGTGGAGAACGCCATTCCATACGCCTCCGGGATAGTTTTCAAGGTGCGCCGGATTGGCAGCCCAGGGCGAAGAACAGATGACGTAATCGAGGCCGAGAGTTTTGGCGTATTCAATTGTGGCGTCGGTTGTCTTGAGCAGGTCAGCGAGGCTGTAATGCGCACTGACGCAGCGTAGGTTGGCGTCGGCCATCATGCGCTTTACATCGGACGCGGAGTGGTTGAAGAAACCGGCGGCTTCGACTTCACGGTAGCCGATTGCGCCGATACGCTTCAGAGTTCCGGGGAAATCCTTGGCGAGGGCCACACGCGCGCTGTAGAGCTGGACTCCGATGCGGGGAGTCGTATCCGCTGCGAAAAGCCGGCCCGGAGAAAGGGCGCTTGCGGCGGTGGCGAGTGCGGTGGTGGAGAGGAAGCTCCTTCTGGAGATGTCGCGCATAGGTTGACTCCTGCGGTGCCGGCGGCGGTTTAGTTTTCCAACACGCATCTTATATGCTGGCTGCCATGGAATACTTCTCGCTGAATTCGGCGCGCGTTTCGCGCATTGGTCTGGGGACATGGGCGATTGGCGGCTCGGAGTGGGGCGAGGTGTCGGAAAGCGATGCTGTCGCGACGTGCCTTGCGGTATTCGAGCATGGGATGAACCTGATCGACACGGCCCCGATTTATGGATATGGGCGGGCGGAAGAAATCATTGGAAAAGCGATGCGGCAGCATGGGCGCCGCGAGGATTTTTACCTGGCGACGAAGGCGGGGCTGGAGTGGACCGACGGCGGAGTGTTTGCGAACTCTGAGCCGGCGCGGCTGCGGCAGGAGTTTGAGGATTCGATGCGCCGGTTGGGGACCGAGTATATCGACCTGTATCAAATTCACTGGCCGGATACGACTCTGCCGGTCGAACGCGCGGCTGAGGTCTTGCTGGGCCTGTATGAAGAAGGGCGAATTCGCGCCATTGGGGTGAGCAATTTTTCCGCGAAGCAGATGGAAGAGTTCCAAAGCGTGGCTCCGCTGCACTCGGATCAACCGCCTTACAACCTGTTCGAGCGCGCGATTGACGACGAGGTTCTGCCGTATTGCCGCGAGCATGGTATTGCAGTGTTGACTTATAGCTCGCTCTGTCGCAGCCTGCTCGCCGGACGGCTTACGACGGACATGGAATTTGCCGAGGGTGATATTCGCCGGGTTGACCCGAAATTTCAGCAGCCGCGGTTTGGGCAGTATCTGGAAGCGGTGGAACGGCTGAAGGAGTTTGCGTGGGAGCATTATGGCAAGACGGTGCTGGAACTGGCGGCGCGTTGGGTTCTGGACCGGCCTGGGGTAAGCGCGGCTTTATGGGGAGCAAAGCGGCCGGAGCAGCTTGCAGCCGTGGATGGAATTTTCGGGTGGAAGCTGGATGATGTGGCGATGGCCGCGATGGACGCGACGGTGCAAGATGCTGTGAAGGATCCAGTGGGGCCGGAGTATCTGACTCCCGAAAAAAAGGCCCGCGCCGGAGCGAACCAACGCGGGCTGTGACGAGTTTGTTCTGCGTTACTGGCCGCCAACCCTGGCCGTAAGCATGGTGCTGCTTTCGTGGCTCGAGGGGGCGTCCAGTCTGGATGTGATCCGGGAGCCAAGCTGCACCGTGCGCAGTTCGTGACGGCCGCCGTGATCATCGAAGGTGAGTGTCAATTTCTCGTCGAAGGGGTTGGAGTCGGCCGGGCCGGCAATCCATCGGGCGGAGACTTTGGTATCTGTGGCGCTGCTCAGCGTGACAAGGTTGTGCTGCAGGTCTACTGTGGCGATGTATTGTCCGGCTGGGAAAGCCTTTCCGTGGGTTTCAAAGTTGAAGGGGACGTTCACCACGGCCCTGTTAGCAGCGAAGGCTGCCGTCGTGAAGAGCATTGCCGAGGCGATGACGGCGGATTTGAGGATGTTTCTCATGGTGTTTTCTCCTTACCAAAAGCACACTAGGTCGCGGAAAATACGGTTGTCGTTAAATCTGCGTGGAGAAGTTGTCAAATTTGCGGCGTTGATTTTGACGGATGGGAGGGTCGCGTGAGAATGCGGCAGGTGCGGTCGAAAGGGAGAGAGCGGTAGGATGGTGGGCGTTCGAGATTCAGGAGGCGCGTGATGCAGCCGACTCGTAGACAGGTGATGGCCACGATCACCAGCGCCGTAGCGGCGGTGGCCGCGGAATCGCTTTGGGGACAGAATAGGTCAGCTTCGCCGCAGCCGATGCCGTCGCCGAATGCTCCGCTCAATCAGAATGTTCCGGCGGGGCTGGATGGGGCGAATATTCCGGTGGTCAACGGGCGGAATGTTGTTCCGCCGGCGACCTGGGTGGAGATTCGGAAGGAAACGCAGAAGCTGCTGGAGATGACGCAGGACTTTAAGCAGAAGGTTGACGCGACCAATCTGGGATCTACGCTGCCGCTTGATTTGCTAAAGCAGGCACATCGGATTGAGAAGCAGATCAAGAAAATTGAGCGGCAGATGAAGCGGTGAGTCGTTATGGCTCGTCGGTGTTCAAAACCGACCCGCCCGGTGTGCCGGATTGCGCCGATTGGGCAGCCATGGATTTGAGCTGGATGAAGGTAGCGCGTTCCGCAGCCGCTTTTTGCGGCTGGTGATCTTTGGCATAGGCGCGGGCGAGCGCGAAGTGAATCTCCGGCGTATTCGGCTTCAGCGCATTTGCCTTTTCCAGTTCAGCGATTGAACCGTACGCGTCTCCCGATTCCAGCCACGCGCGACCTAGCTGATAATGGGCTTCCGCTGAGCGGGGACCCACGGCAACAGCGGTCTGCGCCTGACGGAGGGCATCGGCAGGCAGGTGCTGGCGCAGTGAGATGGATGCGAGACGAATCCATGGCAACGCGGAATGGGGCGACAGCTTCAATTCGTCATTCATCTGCGCCTTGGCGTCGTCGTAACGCGACAGCGAATCAAGCGCATCGCCGTAAGCGTAGTGCAGCCATGGAGTGGTTGGATTTTCGGCGATGAGTTTTTGAAATGCCGGAAAGGCTTCGCTGTAGCGGCTGACGAAAAGCATTTCTACGATTGCACCGCAGGACTGCGCAAGGCTGCGCTGATTGGGGCTGAGGCGGTCTGGAAGCGTGGAAATGTGAAGCAGCGCGAGTCCCAGGGCGAGTTCGACCTGTGGAGCCACGGTAGGATGGGGGGCGAGCGGCCGCAGCAGCGAGGTTGCAGCATCAAACTGGCCGTCGCGTATCAGCAGCAGCGCCAGCCGCTCGCTGGCAAGCTGCAGAGATTCGGGACTGCCCTTGACCCCAAGATTGATTCCGCGCTGCAGGTGGATGCGTGCGTTTTCGTAGTCCTTTTGTGCGAACTCGGAGAGTCCCATCACGGCCCAAGCCGTTCCGTCCTCAGGGTTCTTTTCAACCCAGGCTTTGAGAGCGGCGATGGCTTCGGGATATTTTTCGGCGGAGTAATCCTGCATGGCGGCGGACCATGCCTTGGAGCTTTGCGCAGCCGGGGCGCCTTGCGCCGTATAACGCGCGATCATCCGCGGATCGCGGCGCGCTGCGGACGTAAGGCGCGCCGCGCGTCGAGCCGCAATTGCCGCTTCGCCCGGCTGCTCCAGTTGCAGACTCAACCGCCTGATTTCAAGCCATGGCAGCGGGTTTTGCGGAAAAACTGAGGTTTCGAGTTTCTGCTGAGTCAGAGCGTTTTGCAGGTGGCCTGCTGTCGCGAGCGCGCGGCCATACCCATAGTGCAGCCAGGGGATTTTGGGATACTGCTGAATCAATGCTGCGAGCGCCTGCTGCGGATCGGCGCTCGCAGCGGCCTCGCCAGCGGCATGGACCAGCGCGTCCTTCGAAGGATCTACTTCGGAAGGAAGCAGAGGAACGCGCAGCAGCGCAAGGCCAAGCGCAACCCTCGCCTGCGCGGGCGGCGCATTTCCGAATGTGGAGTGGAGTACAGCCGTTGCTCGGTCAAAATCTCCTGAGCGAATAAGCAGCAGGGCGAGGTGATAGGCGGCAACGCGGGTAATGTCCGGATCCGGTACGCCGCCGAGCTTCTGCGCCTTTTCCAGGCTGGAGAGCGCCTCGCCATAATCCTTCGTCTCAAATTCCGAGAGGCCGAGGATAGCCCACCCCTGCGCCGCATTCGGAGCGAGGGCGGTGAGATGATGCAGCGAACGGATCGCATCAGCATAGCGGCTGGCCTGGTACTGCAGCGCGCCGAGTTCCCACCAACCCTGGGCCCATCCTGGCCGCAGCGCCAAGGCGCGCGTGTAATCGCGAATAGCTTCCTCAGCGTTTCCTGCGTCCCGCGCTGAGTCTGCGGCGTGCTCGATGGACTGGAAAGAGTCGTTGGCGCTTTGGGGAAATGCCTCGTTACCGAGACACAGCGCCAGAACGCAAAGAGCGGCGGTGCGGCAGAGGCGAAGCGAGGACATGTCAAAACTTTCTCATTGCCGGGGCTGGTTGAGCTAGTGGGCTGTCAATTTGGTATTGTTCAGGCAATGGCCCGGCAGTTTCCCGTATCACGACGCCGCTTTCTGCAAGGCGCTTTACCCGCTGCGCTTTCGCTGCGCGGGCTGCCGCTGTTCGCGGGAAACGCATTGGCGACGCCGGCTTTTGAGCAGATTGCTCCGGCGCGGAGCGGCATCCACTGGGTCCACACGGCGGGGAAGTCGGCCGATAAGCATTTGCCGGAGACGAGCGGTGCGGGGTGCGCGTTTCTCGATTACGACAACGACGGTTGGATGGACATCTA
>JBOGMA010000537.1:0-2809 GCA_050746465.1 Acidobacteriaceae bacterium | reverse complement strand
CCTGCGGAGAGGGCAGAATTGCGAGTCGAGGCTTGCCCATCTCCGCTATGCGACTCTCGCCCACCAGATAGCCCGTGACCCGGGCTCCATAAGTGAGCGCGCGCACCGATTTCCGTTGGGCATCCATCTGCGTCGACCACGATGTCGAGAACTGCGCCGCTTCTGAGGTCACAATGGCGACCTCCGGCTGCGCGGGATCAGCAAAACTGGGCGACGCCGCCTTGGCAAACGCCGCAAAGCCTCGCATCACTGCGATTTCAGGCTTCTCGGTCTCATCGGCGCGGATCCCCCCCAGCGACACCTCTCCATCACTGAGCATGTCGGCGTTGGTGTTCCAAAGCCACTCGATTGCCCCATCACCTCCGGCAAACGAGAGCGCCACCTTGCGCTCCAGCAGCGCGGCCTGATCCTCAAGGCTCCGTCGCGCAATCTGGTCAGGATTCGTTCCTGCGGCCACCCCGGTTTCCTGAATCAACATTGCCTTTCCCGGCTGCTTGGCCACCATTGAATTCCACAGCAAACCGTCTTCCTGGAACCAGGAGTGGTTGGTCGTAAAATCCACCGAGCCGGAAAAGTACGTTGGAAGCAGACGCCCGGTGTTCCCGCCTTCATCCTGCCCCACCGTGATCAACTGCCGCGATCCAGTCGAATGAATCGCCCGCCGAATCTCCGCCACCCACCCCGCAAACTTCTGCTGCGAAAAGAGATAGAAATCGTAAAGCCTCAGACTGCCGGGGTCATGGTCCGCGGACCAGTCAGCGGCCGTCAGAACCGCCCACGGCGCGTCGCCCGGAGTTGTAGGCACGTTCCACGCATTCTCCAGCGCGGCGCGGGAGGAATAACGCGTCTTGAGCCAGGCGTTCCATTCCGCGGCTTCAATCGCGTCTCCGTTGGGTTGCGCAGTCCAAAGGTGATGTCCAAAGCTCGGCTCGTTGATCAGGTCCCAAGCGAGGTAAGGAACCTCGCCGAAACGGCGGGCAAGTCCTTCATAAAGGTTCTCCTCACGGCGGACGGAAACCGGATCAAGATACGCGTTCTCCCCTCCCACATCCGGAAGAAATGCGAACACATTCCATTGCACCGGCAGTCCATGACGGCGCGCCGTCATCAGGAACGCCTCCATCGTGCGCAATGTGTCCTCGGTCGGAACGCCATTCTCATCGCACAACTGGCCCCATCCGCTCCACCAGCCGGTGCGAATCATGTTTAAGCCGGCACCCTGAATCTGGGCCATGTCTCGGTCCCACACGTACACATTCGGGTGCTCGAAAAATAACCGCTGCACCTGGCTCGACATGTACGTCGTCCCAATCACCGCCAGCGGCTTGCCATCGACCTCGAAATAGTCATGATTCACGCTCAGCTTCGGACCCGAATCCAGATAAGCAAGGTCGCGCATCCAGAATCCGGAGCGATACATCGCGATCACGCTCGCGCCTTGGAGCATTTCAGCGTCGACGCGGTAAAGCCCCTTGCCCGCGGGCGCGGGAATCACCACCGCTCCGTTGGTGACACTGAAGGTCCGCACGAAAGGCACGTCGCGCCCGTCTATCGAGGTCACCGTCACGCGCACGCTCAAAGGACGCTCAGGAACAGTGTGGCCCCTCCACTGCACATTGAGCTGAATCGGCTCACCCGGCAGATAGAGCGGGTAAACAGGATTCACCTCGAAATCCTGCGCCCCGCGCTGCGCCGCCGCCACCAGTGAATCAACAATCCCTTTCGCAACCGAAGAATCGCCGAACGAAGCCGGCAGGTCCGCGTCCACCCATATCCAGCGACCTCCCGCAAAGCTCTCGCGCAGATGGTCGATCTGCACCACCGGCGCTGACAGCCGGTCTTCGCCGCGCATCCCCCACGCCAGGGCGTCAATGCGCGCGTCAATGCGTCCAGCCGAACCCAACTGATCGTCGATGCTGCTGCTGCTCAAATGAAGAATCGGGCTGAACGCCCGCTTCCATGCAAACTCCGGCAGTTGCGTCACAGTCTCGGGATTGGCGGCATATCGATAACCCGCCGAGCCTGGAGTCTGCTGAAATTGGTCCACCTTCAACTCGCGGATAAACCGCACGCTGTAATCGCGCAGCTTCCACACGCCATTTTCTTTGAACGCTGCGCGCGTGAATGGCCGCCCGCCGATGACCAGAAGATTCCCGCCCCGATCCAGATACGCCTTGATGCCGCTCCAATCCGCTTCAGGAAACGCGGACCCATAAGGCAGCACCAGCAGCGAAGTGCGCGAATCGCTCAGCGCCCCGGCCAGCTTCCCCGCAGAGACGAAAGTAGCCCCGGCCAGCAGAGTGGAAACCTGCCCTGGCGAAAGCGTGGATGTATCCGCTGTCGGAAACCCCCGCTCCTGAAGCACCACTACCGATGCGTCCATAGCGTAAAGATTCGCGACCACAAACAGCGACAAAAGGCACAACAGCCACCACCTACGAATCATAAGTTTTCTCATGATTCCAACATGCTATCGCGCCCGAACCGTCACCGCCGCTCTCGAATAAGTCCCAGTCTTATCCGGCGACCCCGCCGTCCTCATCGCCAGTTCAGAAAAAATCGGCCGTGATCTCGGTTGGAAACCCGAATACGCCGACCTCGACCGCATCCTCGAAAGCGCCTGGAAATGGCACCAGCAGCGCTATTCAAAAACTGCCTGAGATAAGAAACCGGAACTGCTTGGCTCCAGTTTCATCGGTGCTTCCATTGATGCACCGGTCTAGTAGATCTTGAAGTTCACCTCAAGGTTAATCTGCACCGGTACGGGATGCCCCTTGTAATAGGCTGGCTTGAATCTGTACTGCCGCAC
>JBOGMA010000536.1:0-2974 GCA_050746465.1 Acidobacteriaceae bacterium | reverse complement strand
GCGCAGGCACATCCACCTTACCGTTGAGCTTGGTGATGTCGCCTCCAGACCAACCCGCATCCAGCATCATGTATCGAAAACCTGAGCGCGCTGCGAAGTCTACATAATACTTCATGGTGTCGGTTGTAAAGGCGGAATTCCCGTCTTTTCCGATGTCGCCCACACACCAGTTCCAGGAAGCTTTGCCGGCGTGAATCCAGCTCGTATCGTTTAGCCGGTTCGGTGGATTCAAGTCATAGACAAGGTTGGACTCAATCAATTGACCGGGATGTTCCGCCACCAGCAGCACCCGCCACGCGGAATGATGCGGCAAGGTTCCGGTGACTGCAACGTCAGGCTGTCCGATCTGCGGCGAGAGCTTTGAGACAAACCAATGACCGGCCCAGCTCCCTGAGGGATTGGTTACGTACATCGCGCTGTTGCCCTCCAGGTCAGACTCCAGCAACGCCATCCACGCGCGCCCCGGCTCGTGCATTAATAACGGTAAGCCAACGAGAAAGTGGCTTGAAACTCCGCCCTGATTGCTGAACGCCGAAGTTACGAGCCGGACATATTCGCTTTCGTAGCTGCTTCGATAGTTCGGTAATTCGAGCGCCCAGTCGACGGAATCCTCGCTAAGCCGGAATTCCGTGTCCTCCTGCCTGAGTTGGAATTTTTGCGTCTCTTTCTGTTCCGGAAGGACATAACGAAAGGCGACACCGTCATTGTAAGCACGCGCTTCAATGGTCATCGCCCGCTGACTTCCGCCGCTTTCCGCCACATTGACCGTCAGGCTGTTATAAGCATCGTGCACCTTGCTGGTCTTCATATTCAGGAGCGTGTAATCGTCAACGCCGCTCCCCGCTTGAGTGCTGGTAATGTGCACCTCCGAACCAAGCGCCGGCCCACCCTCCCGTTCAAGGGCCAGCGCCGAATCATCCAGAATCGGCTTTCCATGGAAGGAGACTGAGTAGTCCAGCGCGCCGTCGGTGCCTTGGGAATTCGCGGGCGTCTTGATCGTGAAACGCATCTGCAGTTGATGGTTCGGCGAAAAAAGAATGGTCTGCGGCTCCTGACCGGACGCGGCAGCTCCAACTGCCGACAGAACACCGGCAAGCAAAATGGATATCGGCAATCTCAACATGAGGCACGCTCCGCAAAACAAAAAAACGACAGGCCGAGGACACCGGCCTGCATTTAGGTCACAGGAAAATACCGCGCCCAGCAAGCGCCGGGCGCGATATGAAGGATAACGGCTAGAAACTGTACTTCAACGAAAGCTGGAAGAACCTGGCGTCCGGCGTATTGTTCTGGAAGAACTTTGGCCCGGAAATCAGTCCCCCATTCGCATTCATCGATCCGTTCGGAGTCCCCAGCGTTGGGTGATTCAAAACATTGAAGGCGTCGGCACGGAACTGTAGTTGTTGTTCGCGAATCGTTGTAAAGCTCTTGAACAACGACATGTTCACCTGGTAGTAGCCCGGGCCGTAGGTGCTGTTCTGCGGACCCCCCAGCAGGCGAAGCGCGGTCGCGGTGTCCCGCACGGGGCCCTGGAAAAGCACCGGAACTCCGTCCGGGTTGACCGAGCCCACCGGATGCGTGGCGTCGGAGATCGTCTCGCCGGGCAACGGATTGCGGAAGGCGCAGGGATTGAAGTAGTTCGCCTTCGTCCTGACCTCCGCCGGGCATGAAGTAAGGCTAGGATTGGTGGGATCAGGCGTGCCGCCTCCCGCAAACGGGTCGCCTACAAGATAGGCCCGCGCGCCGCCACCTGATGCCGTGCTGATATTGGGCGAGACCGTGAACGGCGTGCCGCTCTGCGCCGCATACGTCAGGCTTGACGACCAGCCGCCAACCACTTCATCCATCCAGCGGGAGGAATTGCTCAGGAATTGCCGGCCCCGGCCAAAGGGCAGCTCATAGTTGCCATTGATGGTGAAGCGGTTGCGGATATCGAACACCGAATTTGTGTACTCATCAATGTATGGGATCAGAGCCGGTTGCCGGTCGCCGATCGCGCTGAAGAGCCCGCCCGCGTCGCTGGCGTCATCCATCGCGTGCGACCACGTGTAGGTAGCCAGGAAAGACAGACCATGCGAATAGCGCTTCTCGAGCTTTGCTTGCAGCCCGTTGTAGGTGCTCACGCCCCCGTAATGAATCTGGCCGATACCTCCCAGGTCTGGAAATGGATTGAAAGGTTGAGTATTGGTTCCCGGCCTCCACAGCCCCGGCGCGGTGTTGGGAGCCTCATAAAGCTCAAGATGACGAGTCATATTCCCGACATAGCTGATCGTGGCGGCAAGGTTGGGAGAAATTGCCTGCTGCACTCCCAGGCTGTAGTTCATCGTGTAGGGAGTTTTCACCTTCGGATCGATCGAGTGGAAACCAGGATAAGAGACGAAGGTCTGGAGACCCGCACCAATCGCCGGAACCAGTCCTGCCTGAAGCGTGACGCCCTGCGCGGCTAGTGACGGGCAATTATTCTGAACGCAACTCGGCGCATAAAAGTTCGCCTGGTTGGAATAGGGGAAGTTGGCTCCCAGGTTGCCGTTTCCTTCTGACTGCAGTCCGCCATAAAAGATACCGAAGCCGCCACGAACGGCCGTGTTTTGCCGCGGAGTGTAGGCAAAGCCGATGCGAGGAGAAAAGTTCAGCTTCTGCCCCGTCACCAGCCGATCGTTATCAACAAACTCTACGCTGACGTTGTCTTTCGCCAGCGCGCTCAGGAACGGCGCACCCAGGTTTATATTCTTCTGGCTCTTCGGGAACTGGAGAACGCCGGACCCGGTGCCGATACCGAGCGGGCCGGTTACAACGAAGTTGGCCTGGCGCCCGCTGTTCTCTTTGTACGGCTGGAAGAAGTCGTAGCGAACGCCGAGGTTCAACGTCAGCTTGGGCGTTACTCTCCAATCGTCCTGCGCGTATGCCGCGTCATACCACTGCGCGTCGTTAACGTTCGGCGAAACGGAAACAGCAGCATAGTTCTCCTGGTCCG
>JBOGMA010000535.1:0-3109 GCA_050746465.1 Acidobacteriaceae bacterium | reverse complement strand
ATGGGGCAAAGCAACCACTTGAATCGTCCCCCGCCCTGGCGTATTTCCAAACTCGAAGTACGTTTTGTAGACGTTCCCCATCACGTCATACTGGCCGCTGACGCTCATGTACGGGTTAACCCAGAGGACATTCTTCATGCTCATGTGCGCCGCACGCAGAATCGTAGCCACGTTGTCCAGCGCCTGCCGCGTCTCGTCCTTAAATGAATCCGCTAGTTTTCCCGTCTTCGGATCCGCGCCATTCTGCGCCGACAAATAAAGAACATCGTTCGCCTGAACCGCCGGCGGATCGGTATGCGGACCTTTCGGCCAACCCTTAGGCCAGATCGCGCGCCGATGCTCCTTGTCTTTCACCGCAATGCAATTGATCTCCACGCTATCGCCGCCAACGAGATTTCCGATCACCATCACCGAGCGCGCCGGCGGACTCGTTCCAATCTCCTTCCAATACACGTCGTTCATCGCGTCAATGTCATCGGCATGGGTCAGATAAACATTCATCCACACCACATTGTCGAAGTCCATTCCCGCCGCCTGAAGAACGCTGCGCACGTTCTCCAGCGACTGCCTCACCTTTCCCGGAAAGTCGGCCGGGCTGACCCCCTGTGCATTCGCGCTTCCCTGGCCCGCAACGTAGAGCGTTCCGTCCACAAGAATTCCAGGGCTGAACGGAAAATTCCCCGAAGCGCCCGGCGGTCGAATAATCTGTCGAGAACTCTCCTGCGCTCCCGCCACGTTCCAGGAACCCGCGAATACTCCCAGCAGCACGCATGCAAAACAGCTCACCAGCTTTTTCATCTTCCCTCCGTTCATTGAAGTCTGTGCTACTTGGAAAATCATTGATACGGGATAAACCCATGAGCTTTCGTTGGAATTCGATAAACCGAAGTTCCCGCTGTTATGTAAAGGGTTGAGTAGCCCGCATCACCCCACGTGAGGTTCGCCGGCTGCTCCGGAACCACAATTGTTCCCAGGTGCTCGCCCGCTGCGCTCCATATCCAAATGCCGCGCGGCCCGACCACGTAAAGATTTCCATTCGTGTCGACGCGCATTCCATCAGGAACGCCGTCTTTTTCCGGCGCCTTTTCCGACCCGAAGATTCGGCCATTTGATATGGTCCCGTCCGGATGAAAGTCATAGACGCGGATATTCAAGTCCTGATCGTCATCCACATAGAACTTTTTCCCATCAGGAGAAAAAGCCAACCCGTTCGGCTGCCCTATTTCCTTCGTGAGCAAAGTGACCGTGTCGTTCTTTGCTATGCGATAGACTCCCTGAAATGGAGTCTCCTGCTTCTGCCCCTTCGGCAGGTCGGAGGTAGGATCGGTGATATAAATCGCTCCGTCCGGACCAAGTACCACATCGTTGGGCGAGTTAAACCGCTTGCCGTGGTAGCGATCCGCAATAGTCGTGTAGCTCTTGCCGTCCGGTGAAAGACGAATCACCGCGCGCAGCACGCTCGCGCAATCCAGAATCCTTCGCTGCCGGTCATAGGTGTTTCCGTCCGGATCGCCCAGAGCGATCACTTCCTGCTTTTCCCCGCTCTTTACATCGACTTTGAAGATCTTGTTCAGCGTCTCATCGCTGACATACAGAGACCCTTTCTCATCCCAGACCGGCCCCTCGGTGAATCCAAATCCAGACGCGACCTTCGTCAACTCCGCACGATGGTCAATCAAATTCCAGAACTTCGGAGAAAGGCCTTGCAGCTCAAATTTGCGCGTTGGTGTTTGTGCGCCGGCCAGGACGCAAAGCATTAGGCCCAAAAGACCGGAAATCGCCGCTATCATCAGAATTCGCGTTCGCAACAACAACATCGAGGACGAGTACCTCCTGTCCAAACTAGGACGCGTTCATTAGTCCGTCAAATTTAGCGGTTGAGTTTCGCACCGCTCAGAAGATCAGCTTCAATGCGACCTGCATAATACGAGGATTGTTCGCCGAAGTCACGTAACCGAAACCGCCCGCACCCGTATTATTCACATCCCCGGAAGGATTGTTAAATTGCGCGTGGTTGAATACGTTGAAGGCCTCGGCGCGGAATTGCAGATTTGCACTCTCCCTGATCTTCGTGTTCTTCAACAGCGCCATATCGGAATTCAGGAGTCCCGGCCCCGAGAAGTACCGCCGCATCACATTCCCAACCTGCCCCAGAGGCTCAACCGTGAAGTAGTTGGGATTGAAATACGGCTGCTGTGACCGCGGATTCTTGTTCACAAACAGCTTGCTTCCGTTGTTGGCATAACTCGGCTCATCAACGGTGGCATTGAAAGTTCCTGTGAGAGAGCGATCATCGGACTCGCCCAACTGCACCGGCTGGCCGCTCGCGAACGTCGACACACCGGAAATCGACCATCCGCCGGCGATCCGAGTCGAGATATCTCCGTTCCCAGTGAGCTTGTTGAACGGCAGTTGAACCGTGTAACTGGCCACCAGGTCTTGAGGAACATCGAATATGGACAGCGCCCGGCTCAGGCTCGGGTTGTAGGGATTGGTCGCGTCGAACGCCGTGGAACCGTTGTCCATCGCCTTCTCCCATGTGTATCCAATGAGGAAGTTCGCATAGTGCTCCGTATGCTGCAGGCTCACTTGCAGGGAGTTAAAGCTTGAGCTCACCGCGGTCATCATATAAGGATTACTTCCGAAGTTGATGCCGAACCGCGGACGCGTTCCGTTCACCGTTGACCCATTCGCGAGAGTATAGGCGTTGTCCTCTCCGTATGGCCCGCACGTTGCCGTTCCGGGTGCTACTGCCGACGGATCGCTCAATTGCAGGCAAAGAGCCGGGTTTGCCGGATTCGACTCCTCAAAGGTAAGCAAATGCCGTCCTGCGTTGCCTACATAGCTGGCCGTCAATACCGTCGATTTACCCAGTTGCCGTTGCAGCGAGAACTCAAATTCTTCAACATATGGAATTACATTGCGGTAGTAAAAATAATCCGAGCCGGAAATCGGCGTCGCCTGAACCCAGTTGAATGTGGTGTCCGGATTTTTCGGAGACACATTCGTCGGCGGAAAAACAAACGGAAATTTGATTCCTTCGTTGTTTCCGGTCGCCCGGTCGATATAGGGCGACTCCAGCAGCGGAGGTACCGGTGATGAATAGTAC
>JBOGMA010000534.1:0-2278 GCA_050746465.1 Acidobacteriaceae bacterium | reverse complement strand
AACCTGCCGCTGCGGGAGTTTGCGAATATTACTGTCGCTCAGGCGCTGAAGCATCCGACGTGGGTGATGGGCCGACGGATCACGATTGATTCGGCGACGCTGCTGAACAAGGGGCTGGAGATTATTGAGGCGTGCCGGCTGTTTCAACTGCCGCCGAGCGCGATCAGGGTGACGGTACATCCGCAATCGACGGTGCACTCGCTGGTGGAGTATATCGACGGGAGCATTCTGGCGCAGATTTCGGTGACGGATATGCGGCTGCCGATTTTGTATGCGATGAGCTATCCGGAGCGGGTGGAGAGCGACCTTACGTTCGACATGGCGGCGCTGGGTCACCTGGAATTTGAGCCGCCGGATATGGAGCGCTTCCCTTGCCTGCGGCTGGCTTATGAGGCGGCGGAAAAGGGCGGGGCGGCGCCGATTGCGCTGAACGCGGCGGACGAGGTTGCGGTGGCGGCGTTCCTGGATGGAAGCATCCCTTTTACAGCGATTCCGCGTACAATAGAGGGAGTGCTTGAGGCATTTCCCGTAAAACATCCCGCGACCATTGCGGAAGTTCTGACGCTGGACCGGGAAGCGCGCGAGGCCGCCACGCAGGAGGCCCGGCGGTTTGCTCAATCCGCCTCAGCCGCGCGTTAGGAAAAAATTGCCCACGGTATGACATCTGCTTTAACCGCTATCGTTTCCATGCTGATTGTGCTCGGCATCATGGTGCTGGTGCACGAGTTCGGCCATTTCGTTGTCGCAAAATTGTGCGGCGTTCGGGTGGAAGTATTTTCCATCGGATTCCCGCCGAGGTTGTTCGGGTTCCGGCGGGGGGACACGGACTATCGCATCAGCCTGCTGCCGCTGGGCGGCTATGTGAAGATGGCGGGCGGCGAGCCGGGGGAGCCGCGGACGGGTGATCCGGCGGAGTTGACGTCGCGGCCGAGATGGCAGCGGATTCTGATCAGCTTTGCGGGGCCGGCGGCGAACTTTATTCTGGCGTTTCTGCTGATGGCCGGGCTGTACATGACCTACAACGAGGTGGACAACTACCTCTCCGGGCCGGCGGTGACGGATGTGGTTCCACACGACTCCCCGGCATGGAAGGCAGGGGTGCGGCCGGGAGACAAGATTGTTACCTTCGATAAGGTCCAGAACCCGACCTGGGAGCGGCTTGAGGATCGCGCGGCATCGGATGCGAACGTGACGGTTCCGCTGACAATTCAGCGTAATGTGAATGGTCAGCCGCAACTGATTCATACTTCGCTTTACATTTCTGACCCGAGCAAAGGCAGCGATTTTGATTTCGACGCTCTGGGGCTGCTGCCGAAGAAGCAGGACGGTCCGTTGGGCGTGCGCGAGGTGATCGATGGCGATCCGGCGGCGCGCGCGGGGCTGAAGGCCGGAGACAAGATTTTGGCCATCGATGGGCAGGACATTCACTCGGTGGATGCTTTGGCGGCCTGGCTGCAGCAGAGCGGCGGAAAACCTGTGACTTTGGATGTGGAGCGCGGCAAGCGAACCTTCAACTTGACGGCCACGCCCATCTGGGGCGATGACGGCTCCGGCAAGATGGGCTATCGGATCGGGGTCTACCCCGCAGCGCCGCCGTATCACGTGGAGCAACTGTCGCTGCCCAAGGCGGTGAAGGCTTCAATGAAATCGAATATTCAGTACTCGGGGCTGATTCTGAATGTGCTGCGGCGGATGCTTTCGCGGCCCGCAAATGTGCAGGAATTCACCGGCCCGATTGGCATTGCCAAGGCGACCGGCGAAGCGGTGTCGATGCCGGGCTGGAAGCCGATCATCGGATTAATGGCGGTGATCAGTTTGAACCTGGGAATTCTGAACCTGCTTCCCTTCCCTATTCTGGATGGCGGGACGATTCTGTTTCTGCTGATTGAGAGCACGCTGCGGCGCGATCTGAATCAGGAGCTGAAAGAGCGGATGTACCAGGTGGCGTTCGTCATGATCGTGCTGCTGTTCGTGTTCATCATGTTCAATGATGTGGCGAAGCTGAATCTGCTGCCGAAGATGCGGCTCTGAGGACTCGCCGTCCAGGCGTACGCGCTTCGCGCCATGTTGGCTTGAACCTTTGTGGCCCTCCCGTTGGTCGGGATTCTGGCGTTCCCAGTCAGTAATTTGGGGGATCGACTTCGCCCGTATCTCATGGATAATGGAGGCAGGAGGTGGTTGCGATGACGATTCAGGTGGAACTCAGTGACGAGACTAAAGCACGTCTTGCAGCCGCAGCCCAGGCGCACGGCGTTGCCCCCGAAAAATATGCGAGCAC
>JBOGMA010000533.1:0-8183 GCA_050746465.1 Acidobacteriaceae bacterium | reverse complement strand
GTGTGGCAGACGCGGTGTTCTCGGTGATGACCTGGTTTTCCTTAGAAGCGAGCGTTCCGCCGCCGAGTTGCGGACCCGTCTGCATCTGCGGGCTGTTTTGCGGGCCCTGGTTTCCGTTCACGTCGCTCCCAGCCTGACCACCCGGAAACGCTGGGTTTTGTCCGTTATATGGATTCTGGTCTCCGACTGAATTTTGGCTGCTGGGTGGGTTCTGGCCCGTCGCGCCGCCTGGTCCGCAGTTGTACCAAGTGGAGTCGTAGGCGGAGTTGAGGCTCTGGCATTCGGCCGCGTTGCGTGGGAAATTCTTAGCCCGAACGCGGAGATCCACCGGGCGCGAAGGCTGGCTTTGCGACGCCAGAGCGGGCACGGGTTCGAATGCGGGAGAAGGCAGACCGGCCTGTGTGCGCTTCCACCAGTAATCGCGCGTCAACAGCGAATCGCGGTCGGGAATCAAATCGGAGAGGCGCATCCCCTTGTGCCAGGCGAAACGGCCGGGATTTGCGGTATTGCCGCGCAGCGTCACGGTGTTCTTGTACATCGGCACAATCGGAAGCACGTGGAGAATGTCGCCCTGATGCAGGACGGTTGCGAGGCCCTCGTGGTCGAAAGCTACCTCCATCGCGGCGCGGCTATGGTGATTTTCGATGCGTTCGACTGAGATGCGCGCATTGGAGGCGGTGGTGGATGCTCCCCCGGCATATTGCAAAAGCTGGGCGATGGTGGTGTCGTTGTCGCGAAGTTCGTAAACGGCTGGGCGACGCACGCTTCCGGTAAGCGCAACCTGCGGGCCGACGGGCGGAATGAATATTACGTCGCCTGATTGCAGCGCGGCATCCCGGGATTTGTCGCCGTTGACCAGCAGATCATAAAGATCGAAATCGACGACGGTCTTGCCGGCGCGCTTGAGCAGAATGTGGCGCATGGAACCTTCAACCGACGGTCCGCCACTGGCGAACAGGGCGTCGACGAGGGTGCTGAGCGAACTGATGGTGTAGGTCCCGGGGCGCTGCGCCTGGCCCACGACATAGACCTGCACGGCGCGAGTCTGGCCAATATCGGCGGTGAGATCGAAGTTGCGAAAGACTCGCGCAACGGCAGCGTGGAGATGCTGACGAAGATCCTGATACGGAAGGCCGGCAACGTGAACCCGTCCCACCTGGGGGAGATAGATGTCCCCGGAGCGGTCTACGAGCACGTCAGCATTGAAATTTACCTGTCCCCAGATGCGGATGCGAAGTTCGTCTCCGGAGCCGATGACGTAAGTGGGAGGGACGGGAGTCTGGTCGACCGGAGCGAACGTTGATGGAGCAATCTGGAAGAGGTTGGCACCGAAGATGGGGAGAACCTGGCCGGTGGTGCCGGCGACGAACTTCTGAAATTGGGTAAGCGGCTGTGGCGGAAGCGGCTTTTGATGTTCCGTGTTGCGATAGCGGCTCTGCAAGGCGCCGGTGTCCATATAAGTCGGAGACTGCACCATTCGCGGCTGCGGAATAACTGAAGGGATGCCGGATTCCGGGGAAACGGAGAGCGGTGAGTAACCGTTCCTTGTGGTGGATTGCGTGTTGAGTTGCTGGCACTCGGCGGAATTTGCAAGCAGCGGATCGGAGCAGTCAACCGAGGATCCAGACTGAAGTCCGGATGGCGAGTTGCTGGAAGTGGAAGGAATATTTTGCGCTATCGCAAGAGGCGAAAACGCTGCAACAAACAAGCCTAGACTAAAGATCAGTTGCCGAACCATAGCATTTGAGACGCCGCGCACGTTAGAAACGAACCCTGCGGCGGCGCGAACCTTGCTCCTTCACGATGCAGCCCAATCGGCGAAATTGCGTCCTTATTGAGTCTATAGTCAGCAGCGGCCAATGCAAAGATGCCGCCTGCGGTTACTCCACTGTGACCTGCGTTGTTTTCGGCAGGCTGAATCCAGGGACGCTTCCGGTCACAGTAAGGGTGTAGGTGGTGGAGGTTGTACCGCCACCGCCACCACCTCCACTTCCACCTCCGGAGCCGCTGCCGTCGCTTGATGCAACCCCGCAGCCAACAGGCACGAGCGCTATGAGCAGCAGGCAGGCAGCGAGCGCTCGCCATTTGCGGTTTCGCCCGCTGACCAGGCCGAAGGGGATGAGCATGGCGAGCGCCAGTCCAATTCCGGTCCAACTTGAGCCGGTGGCGCGGGCTTGTTGCGATACCGAAAATTTTATGGTCGCGGATTGGGTGCTTGTTCCGGTGAGGGTGACGGAGGCGGGGTCCACTTCGCATGATGCGGTCGCGGGCTGCACGCTGCAGGAGAGCGACACCGGGCCCGTGGAACCGTTGACCGAGTCGATGTTCACCGAGTAAGAAACTCCGGACTGGCCGCCGCTGACCAGCGCCGTCGCGGGGGCATCCATGGTGAATGCCGCGCCGCTGCCGCTGAGTGACACCACCTGGGAGAAGCCGTTCGCGGTGATCGTGAGGGCGCCGGTTCGGGCGTTGACGCTGCTGGGCGAAAATACCACCGCAAAATTGCAGCTTGCGCCGCTCGGCAATGCGGTAAGGCAAGGGTTTTGGTCAGTGCTCTCGAGAGTGAAGTCTCCTGGCGGGATGACGCCGCTCAGCCCGGTGAGCGCGGCCGCGCTCTTGTTAACCAGGGTTATGAGCTTAGGCGTGGTGCGCTCATCGAGAGCATAGTAACCGAAATCGAGAGGGCTGGGAGAGATGGTGATGCTGCCCTCCGGAGCGATTCCGCTTCCGGTGAGCGCGACGGACTGGGTGTGAGTGCTGGATGATGAACCGGCGACGATGACATCGCTGATGGTGAAGGTCTGGGAATCCGTACCGAGGTTGACCGGCGCGAAGCTGACCAGAATAGCGCAGGCGGAATGTCCGGCCAGGATCTTGCCGCAGTCATTGGTGATGACATAGCCGGAGGGAGACGACAGACCGATGTCCTCGACGGCCTGGTCTCCGGAGTTGGTCATCGTAATCTGCTGGGGTGCGCTGGTTGAGCCTATGGCGACGGATTTGAAGTCGAAGCTGAGAGGCGCCGGCGTGAGCGTGTCGGTAGCCGCGCTTTGCCCGATTCCTGAAAGCTGTACAGTTTGCGTCCCAACGCTGTCGATTACGGTGAGCATGCCATTGCGGTTGCCGGCAGCGGTTGGAGTGAAGGTGATGCTGACCGTGCAGCTATCGCCTGAGGTGTTGGCCGGCGCGAGCGATTTACCGCAGGTATTCGCAAGCAGGGAGAAGTCTCCCGACACCGAGATGGAGGTCAAGGTGGCCGCGATTCCTCCTGTATTGGAAATGACAACCGCTTGACCCGCGGGAGGAGCGCTGCCTGAACCGCACGGCGCGGATGTTGTCTGGCCGACGAGCACGGCCTGGAAGCAGAGCGATGAAGGCGTGAGAGAAACGGCTGCCGCGGTAGTTCCGGTTCCGCTCAGCGGCACCGAGATTTGTCCGCCTCCGGGGAGATTGCCGTAAATGGTGAGGGTGCCGCTTTCGACTGTGGCTTCTGTGGGAGCGAAGCGCACCTCGATGGCGCAGGAGGCGCCAAGAGCAATGGATTCGCCGCTGCAGGTGTCGCCTTCCGTAAAATCTCCCGCAAGGTTGAGCCTGCTGATCTGTAGCGGCACGCTGCCTGTGTTTTTGACGAGTACCTGCTGAGAAGCGCTGGTGGTTCCTACCGCCTGGCTGCCGAACGTCAGGGATGCGGGCTCCACGACGGCCGTGGTGCTCGCCTGATCGGGCAAATTGATCTGCCATACTCCGCGCCCGTAGGTTGCGGCCAGCAGCGCGGGTTGGGAACCGCTGTTCACCACCGACAACTGCGTAACCGGAACGTTGGGCAATCCAGTGCCGAAAGGGCTCCAGCAGGCGGTGGGCGGCTGGGCGCAACTGCTCACATTCTGGGTGTAGTAGACGCCCGCGTCGGTAGCGATGTAGACGGTGTTGGCGTCATTGGGATCGACAACAATGCTGTTGGCGGGCGCATCGGAAAGGCCGCTTGAAATATTCCGCCAGGTCGAACCACCGTCGATGGACCAGTAGGCGTGAATGGACCCTATGCCCTGCACCGTTACATAGACGGTCTGCCCGCCCGGAGAATGCGGATCGACATAAATGCTGGAGATATCAAAACCGTTGGAGTTGAAATGGTAGAGATTGTTGGAGAGATCAACCCACGATGCCGCTGTTCCATCAGGGGAGACGGATTGTGCGAACACATGGCCGGCGACGGTAGAGCCTCCATCGTAGAGGCCGGCCATGCCGGCATAAATCCGTTCCGGAGTTCCGGAAGCATCAGAGGGGTTGCCGGACGCCGCGAGCGATCGAATCTCGGCATTTCCATTGCAGTAGGACCCATTATTTCCGTCGAGCATGGCGCTGATCGGGCTCTGCACGCCACCGGAGGCGGGCCCTCGCCACACGCGGCAAGTTCCAAGAATGATTTTGGACGGGTCCTGGGGATCGAGAATCCAGGGTGCGGGGATGATCTGCCCGTATCCATCGTCTCCGACATCGGCGCTGCTGATCACGGGAGTGCCGAAAGCAGCCACTCCGCAGTCAGGCCCGTTCGCGCAAAAATTGATGCCAATGCCGAATTCTGAAGTAGCGTACCAATTTTGCGGATTTGATGGATCGATGGCGGCATAGTCGCCTTCTCCATTCAGCACCTGCTGCCAGGTAGAAGCGCCGCTCAGGGGAGCCGCCGTTCCGAGCGGACCGAGCGAAATCATCATGTCCGCGGGGTTGCTGGGATCCGGTGCGATATCTTCGACGTCAGAAATGGAGCCGGTAAACCCGAGGTTCAGATTCTGAAAATGTGCGGCGTCATCCGAAGCGCATTGGTTACCCTGCTGGTTGACGGCGTCGATTGATCGCCAGATACCACCATCATTTCCGAAATAGAGCAGACCCGCGGCGCCGAAGGTCGCGTCAATGGCGTGCTGCGCCGGCGCAACGTGGGCGGAATTACAGTCGGAAGACTCGGCGTGCGTGGTGTTGCGCCAGGCACATCCAGCGCCGAGGTCGCATTTATAGATGTCAGCCGTCCCGGCGAACAGGAGCGTATCGGAAGGCCCGGCCTGAGTGGATGGGACTGCCGCGAGATAGAGATCGTAGTCGGCCTGAGGAATCAGGGTGGGCTGCGACGGGTTGAGAGCCCCGGCATCGAGCGCGGCATCGCTGATTTGCGCGAAGTTGAGCGAGGTTGAAGAACAGACGCCGGATGCGAGGTTGCAGGCATCCTGCCAGAGGCCCTGGTCGAGGTTGTTAACGTCGGTCGTGAGGGCGAAGGTGTCTCCTGTGACGGGCTGGACGGCCAGGGCGCCGTTGTAAATGGGGCAGGCCTGCGAGCCTGAGTATCCCGCGTTGGTAGGGCACATGGACATTGTGAGATTGACGCCGGGCTGGTTGGGAAGGCGGGTCCAGGTCTCCCCACCGTCAGCAGACTGGTAGTAGCCATGGAATCGAACCGCGGCGAGAAACACCTTGCGAACCGGGTTCCAGACGATGGAGGTTACGGCATTTCCGCAGGGCTGGCGCGCGCCGCCGAGGCAGGGGATGAACTTTGTGAGGGATGATTGAACCGCGATGCCTCCCGGATCGGTGATGGTGGCCATGTACCAGGTCTTGCCCAGATCGGTTGAGTAGTAAATGCCGAGGATGTTCTGATTCGTGCTTTCCGCAGTCACTTCAACGCCCTGCTCGGCGCGGTCGACCGCGGCAACAACACGGGGACTGCCGTCAGCGGCGGTTCCCCAGGCGAAGCCTGCAAAGCCATTTCCGGTGAATTGGAAATTGTAGAGTGCGCCGGCGTTGTAGTCGCTGGACTGAGTGATGAGGCTCCATTGATTGCCGCCGTCGGTGGAGCGCAGGATTCCGCTGCCGAAGTAGGAGGCTGTAGTGTCATTGGGCTCGCCGGTGCCGGCGAGAAGCACGGGAGAAACACCGGGACTTACGGGCTGGACACTCACGGCGCCAATGCTGAGCGAAGGAAGCGCCGCTCCGGTAGTCCCGTTGGAGTAGACGAAATCGGTGAGAGGCTTAAAGGCCACGGCGGACGCAGGGCCCGCGGCATTGATGGATTTCCAAACACCGCCGGAAGCGGTCCCGAGATAAACAGTGTTTCCGGTTGGGTCTGATGGATCGGCGGCGATGCTGGTGACGCGACCGGTCACGGCTCCGTATGCCGATGTGACCACCTGAGACGGGCCGACCGGCTCCCATTGCGGGAGAGTTGGATCGGAGACAGCCAGTTTGCGTGCGAAGCTGCGATAACGGGCGCGGGCCTGGGAAAGCGTCCGGGCGGGCGGGTTAACGGCGGAGAGAGCCCGGTTCGAAAAAACCAGCCCTCGCTCCGCCATAAACTTCGCGCTGCGCTGCCTTGCAAGAAGCTCGTTGCCCAGTGTGGGCTTACGAACTTGCTGCGCGCCCGCAGTGAGCAGCGAAGCCGCGAGCGATACGCAGAACAGAAACCTGGAGTGACAGACATTCACCGTGCGCCAACCTCATCCCTCGAAAACTGACGGCTTTCAGCCTCATTTCACACGCCGGGACGGGCGCACATGAGGGGAAATGCGAGAAGAATCTCACGTCAATTTCAGAATGGAAGCGTTGGCCCATTATGGGACGGCTTGGAGAACTGCAATAGATTACTTTGGTGCGGGCAACGGTGAGTTGGCCCTGCTGGCGAGGGGTAGCGGCTTAGAAGGGTCCGTACAGGAGGCTGCGGTAACATCGGCTGCTCGCTCGACCTGCACGCCTTTGAAATGGCGAAGCGAGAGTCAGCGCATGCTGAGGAAGGGCCCGATGAGGGTGTGGCGAATTGGTACGGGGCTGCGGCTTTTTACCACATGCCCCATGCGCGGCTCATGTAATCAGTAAGCGTCATGCCGACGAGCACGATGAAGGTGAAGAATCCGGCAGCCAACGTGAGTTTGGTGAGCTTGGAGCTGTAGCGGATGTGCATGAAGAAGAGAATGACGAGGAGGGACTTGATGACGGCAATGGCCAGGGCCACGACGGCATTAAAAACCCCGAGCTCCAGGTAGGAGGCGAACACCGTGAGAGCGGTGAAGCAGAGGAGCGTGCCAAAGACTGCAGCGTAGACCCTGGGCGGAACGACCGTATGCGTGTGATGTGTCGGTTCAGACATGGATTTGCCTCGAATTAGTCCTTGGTCATTGATGTCGGCTGATGAGATATAGCAATGGGAACAGGAATATCCACACAATATCGACAAAGTGCCAATAGAGACCGAAATTTTCGATCGTGTTCATGTGACCGGTCGTGAATTTCCCGCCGTAGGCCTGGAAGATGAGCACGAGGAGAATAGCCACGCCGACAATCATGTGAAGGGCGTGAAGGCCGGTCATGGTGAAGTAAAGCGAGAAATACGTCTGGGTTTTCTCGGCCATATCCTGCTGGAGCGGTTTGTCCTGCGGGTAGCGGGCATCAACGTGGGTGAAGGTGGTGGTGCTGAAGTTGAGACCGGGCACGTGATGGTGCTCCCATTCATCGTGCCACTCGTATCCCTTGATGCACAAGAATCCGGTGCCCAGGATGAGGGTGAGGACAAGCCAGCGAACAAGCGCCTTGCGGTTGCGCATTTCCGCCGCGTAGACGCCCATGGCCATGGTGAAGCTGGAGCAGATCAGCACGACGGTGTTCAGGGTTCCTGCCCATATTTTGAGCTGATGACTGCCGGCGACGAAGGCCGGGTAGTACCAGTTGCGATAAATGAGGTAGGCGATGAACAGGCCGCTGAAGAACATGATTTCAGTCAGCAGATAGAGCCACATGCCAAAGTTCGCGGTCTCACGCTGCTGCGTAGCATTCGCAAAGTGATGGCGCACATACTCCGGATGCTCGTGTACGGCATGCGCCTGTTCAGGAAGAGTCGCGGTAGCCTGGCTATCCAACGGTCTGCACCTCGTGTTCCTTCATGATGGCCGGTTGTGAAACATCGTACGCCATAAAGCTGGGCGCCGGCTCTGCGTACTGTTTCCCCGTCAGCGGGGGGCGCGGCGTTCGCCTATCGTTTCCTTGAAAGCTCATTGGTCCACCGTCCGATCCGAGTGCTGCACGACGGTGGAATGCCGGGATATGTAGTTGTGCGGCACCGCGTTCTGGATGGAGTTGTTCCGGACGCCCGGAGCGGGTCCTGGGCTTTCGGCAAGCGGGGTATTCAACGTTTGCTGGAT
>JBOGMA010000532.1:0-8764 GCA_050746465.1 Acidobacteriaceae bacterium | reverse complement strand
CTTCAGGATAGGCGACCTCGAACTTGAGTTCCTGGCCGGGTTTGGCTCCGCGAAGCGCTTCATTGAAGGATGGAAGCGTGTTCTTGCCGCCGACTTCAATCATGACGTCCTCACCGCTCACTGGCTGCGCATCGGTTTCTTCTGCGGCCTGTTCTTCGCCCTGAACCTGGCCCTTGAAACTGATCTGTGCCCAGTCGCCGTCGGCGAGAGCGCGATCTTCAGTGACCGGTTCCATGGTGGAGCGGGAGTCGCTGATGCGATCCATCTCGGCGTTGAATTCTTCGTCGGTGAGAGCGGTGTCGGGCTTCTCAACCTTCACTTGCTGATAGCCTTCAACGGAGAAGTCCGGCAGGACCTCAAATGCCGCCTTGAACGAGAGCGGTTGGCCGTCTTCGAGCTTGAGGTCGGTAACCTGCGGCTGGGAGACCGGTTGGAGGTTCTGCTGTTCGATGGCGCTGCGGAAGTGCGCGGGAAGGACAGAATCGATCACATCCCGCCGGATGCCGTCGGCGAAACGGGTGCGTATAAGCGATTCCGGAACTTTGCCGGCGCGGAAGCCGGGGATGCGGGCCTGTTTTTGATACCGCTTAATTACATTTTTGAAAGCGCGCGCGACTTCTTCGGCGGGGATTTCGACGCCGACTTCACGGGTGAGTTCTGGATTGAGCGAAGGGCCATGCTGATGGTCGTGTTCGCCGTGTTCATGGTTGTGCTCGTGGCCTTCGTGGGCCTGGTTTTCAGGCTGCGGCGTTTCTTCGAGTGTCTCTGTTGAGGTCAACTTAAATGCCTTCCGGAAAGTTCGCCCAGACTTGCGGCAGGTGCGTTCCAAGTAAGGGAACGCAAGAGTGGACGTCATCATTAATGGTACGAATCTTCGCGGTTAAGAGCAAACCAGCGAACGGTGGAAAGCGAAGGCCGAGTGTTGAAATCCTTTGAGTGAGTGAGTTACGCGTTCGTTCCGGTGACGGCGCGGTAGTGGGCCAGGATGTACTGGTCGGTCATTCCGGCGATGTAGTCGGCGACAACTCGGGGAGCGCCTTCGTCGGCAATGGCGGCGAGGTGGGCGGGAGGCAGGAGGGAAGGATCGGCAACCCAGGCGCGAAACAGGGTCTGGGTGACCCGCTGCGCCTCCTCGTGGTCATGCCGCAGTTCGGGCGCGTTGTAGAGGTTGTTATAGAGGTAGCTCTTGGCCGCCAGGCGCTGTTCTTCCATTGCTGGGGAAAATGCAACGAGGCGCTCCGGGGTGAGACGGATCGCATCAAGCGTAGTTGCCTGGGCTTCGCGAACGACGCGGTTGGTTTCGGTGATGAGATCGTCCACGAGCGCGTTCAACATGCGCTTGAGCGCTTCATTGAAGATGAGCTTAGGGGCTGTGTCTGGATATTTGGCGAGCATGGGCGCGTAGAACCGCTCAAAAAGGCGGACTCCGGCGCGGGCGGAGTGCAGCGTGAGGACTTCGGCTTCGAAGCCATCGTCGAAGTCGGCGGTGAGGTAGGCGATTTCATCGGCGAGGTCGATGATTTGAGCTTCGAGGGGCGGGCGTCGATCGAGGAAATATTCAGCAAGCTCAGGATGCTCCGCCGCAGAGTAGTCGCGCGAGTGCTTAATGATGCCTTCGCGGACGGCGAGGGTGAGATTCAGGCCGCGAAAGTCGGCGTAGCGGCTCTCAAAATGCTCGACAATGCGCAGGGCGTGAAGATTGTGGTCAAAATGGAGTCCGTGCTCCTTAAGTTCCTGGTCTAGGGCGCGTTCGCCGGCGTGCCCGAAGGGCGGATGGCCGATGTCGTGAACGAGGGCGAGCGCTTCAGTGAGGTCTTCGTTGAGTCCCAGCGTGCGGGCGATGGTGCGCGCGATCTGCGCAACCTCCATGGTGTGGGTGAGGCGGCTGCGGAAATGGTCGGAGTACCGATGCGTGAAGACCTGGGTCTTACCCGCCAGCCGTCGGAATGCCCGGGCGTGCAGAATGCGGGCGCGGTCCCGCTCAAACGGCAGACGATACGGGTGCGCGGGTTCAGGGAAGCGGCGCTCGGCCAGCGGTCCGGTGGCGGGAACAGCGCACGCCCTGGGCAGGAGCATTAGTTTTTGATGGCGCCCGATGATCTTGGCTTGGGCGACTCTTTGGCGAGCCGAATGCGAGCGCTGTCCAGCCGCTTCTGAACGCGGCCCATGCTTCCCGGCTCGGTATCAGCGGGGGAAGTGATGGCAAATTCCTTGAGGGACAGTTCCCACTGTGCGGCAGCGAGCTTGAGCTGGCCTATTTTTTCGTACAACTGACCAAGATGGTCATGCACGGTGGGATCGGTGCCGTTACGCTCGACGGCTTTGCGAAGATCGATCTCGGCCAGATTGTAATTGCCGATTTTGAAGTAAGCCCATCCAAGCGAATCGAGATAGGCGTAGTTCTGCGGATCGAGCTTCACCGCTTCCTGAATCATGGACAACGCTTCATTGAGCTTTCTGTCATGGTCGGCAAGCATATATCCGAGATAGTTCAGCGTCATGCTGTTTTTCGGATCGATGGTGAGCGCACTGCGGAAAGACGCTTCAGCTTTGTCGTACATCTTCTGGCGGTCGTAAAGCGTGCCCTGAAGGAAATCAGCGTAGAGCAGGTCGTCCTTGCTGGACGAGAGTTTCTGGACATGGCTGAGGGCGTCGTTCGCGTCCTTCCAGCGGCGCAGGCGCGTGTAGATGGTGGTGAGAGCGCGCCAGGTTTCAAGATCGGATTTGGAGCCGTTGAGGCGTGACTTGGCGAGGGCGATGCCTTCATCGGGGTGGCCGCTGTCGGGCAACTGAAGCGCGAGCATCAGTTGCAGGCCGTTGTTCTTAGGGTGCTTCGCGGCGGCTTCGCGAGCCACTTGCGTGGCCTTGTCGTACTCGTGGGCGTCGCGGTAGGCGTCCACTTCGGAATCGTAGGCGTGCTCCTCGTAGTCGCCTCCAAGCTGGGCCATTTTCTGGTAGGCTGCGATGGCGTCGTCAAACTTGTTTTGCTCTCGGTAGACGATGGCGAGCCGGTCGAGGAACAGGGAGCGGTTGTTCTTTTCCTGGTCTGTGTATTTGCCGTTGGGGCGCTCGGAGCCTGCGACCAGCTTCTCGAAGATTGTGACTGCGTCGGTATAGTGGCCGAGCGCGTCGTCGAGCAGGCCTTCGTTGAACTGAATTTCGAGCGAATCTGGAACCAGGGCTTTAGCCTTTTCCAGGGTTGCGAGAGCGTCGTCGTAATCGCCCTGACGGCGCTCGATTTCGGAGAGGCGGAGATACGCTTCGGGATCGCTGGGGTCGGCGGCAGCTATGCTTTTATACGAGGCCTCGGCAGCGGTGAGTTGATTGTCCTGAAACAAATCCTTCGCCAGCGCCCGTTGCACATCAAGGTTGTCGGGCTCGAGGTTGAGAGACTTCTGGTAGGCGCTTATCGCGTTCTTGACGTCTTTCTGCTGATCGTAGCTGATGCCGAGAAAATACTCTGTCTTTGCGGTCTGGTCCTGCTCGGGCAGTCCGCTTAGGACCATGATGGCCCGCTTTGAGTTGCCTTGACCGACGTAAAGGCGGGCGAGGTTCAGAGCGGTTTCCTGCGAGCCGGGATCGATTTTCTGGGCTGCGTCGAACTGCTCCTCGGCCTTCTTTGAATCGTGCGAGAAGGAATAAAGCTGGCCCAGGATGAGGTGGTTTTCGATTTTGTTCGGCTCAAGCTGAACGATTTTTTCGTATTCGTTCAGCGCGAGCTTGAGCACATCGGCGGATGCGGCGCTTTTTTGGTTGTCACCGAGAGAGCGCAGATAGATGTTGCCCAGCAGTTTGTGGGCGGCGAGATTATTTGGGTCTTTGCTGATCTGGGCCTGGGCGGCGTTGATGGCGTCCTTCACCCGGCCGGTGCGGTAGTAAAGCTCGGCGAGACCGTTGTTGAGAAACTTGGAATTGGGGTCGTCGTTGAGCGCCATTTTGTACTCTTCAACGGCGCGGGTGGCGTAGTCGGAGCGGCCGTAGGTGTTGGCCATCTCCTCATATTCATGCGCGAGCATGTAGTGGTAATAGGCGTCGGCGCGGTTCGCGGCCTGGTCGCTTGCTCCGGTTTGCGCGGTGACATTCGCGGGAGGGTTTGCTGTTTTGCCCTGAGCGAACGCGGACGGGCCGCCAATAGCACATATCGCAAGCGCGAGAGCAGCCAGCGAACCGGGATAATGCGAGCGGAAAGAGGCTTTGCCGCTATTCGTGTTGCTCATAATTCAGGAAACCCCTGCGCCCGGACTGGCTTTGACCCGGCTCGACTTTGCAGACTCAAGATACCTTCGCACCGGCGAAGAACGTTCATCTCTATTATGACGATTGTATCGGACTGACGGATGGAATCGTCGGCTGTTTTCGAGCGCGCTCAGTGGCGGAAGTGCCTGATTCCGGTGAAAACCATGGCGATGCCAAGCCCGTCGGCGGCGGCAATGACATCCGGATCTTTCACTGATCCTCCGGGTTGGATGACGGCGGTGGCCCCGGCAGAGACGACCACTTCAAGACCGTCGGGGAAGGGAAAGAAAGCGTCGGAGGCCGCGACGCAGCCGTCGAGAGGCAGAATCGCTTTCATGGCTCCAAACTTGGCGGCATCCACGCGACTCATCTGGCCCGCGCCAACTCCGAGGATTTGACCGTTGCGGGCGTAGACGATGGCGTTGGATTTAACGTGCTTGCAGACGCACCAGGCGAAGAGCAGCGCGGCGAGTTCGTCGTCGGTGGGCTTGCGCGCCGTGACGGTTTTCAGGTCGGCAATCGAGATGCGGCCGCGATCGGCGTCCTGCAGCAGGAGCCCGCCGGAAACCTGCTTGAGGACGCGCGCGGTCTGCGCGGGGCGTATTTCGACGAGGCGAAGGTTCTTCTTTGCGGCAAAGCGGGTACGGGCTTCGGGCGAGAAGGACGGCGCGGCGATGGCTTCCACAAACAGCTTCGCGATTTCCTCCGCGGCAGCGGCGTCCACTTCACGGTTGATACCGATGACGGAGCCGAATGCTGAAACGGGATCAGCGGCGAGAGCTTTCTGGTAGGCTTCGAGGATTGCTGAGCCGGTGGCGGCTCCGCAGGGGTTGGTGTGCTTGATGATGGCGACGCCGGGCTGGTCAAACTCCTGAACGAGGTCCCAACATGCGTCGAGATCGACGAGGTTGTTGAAGCTGAGTTCCTTGCCCTGAAGCTGCGTGGCGCCGGCAACGCCGGTCGATGTGCCGTCAGCGTAGAGCGCGGCTCGCTGATGAGGATTTTCTCCATAGCGGAGCGAGGCGGCCAGAGGAAAGTTGATGCGCAGGGCGCTGGGGAAGTCGGCTGTCGCGGGAGCGGCGAACTGCACGGGCGATTCGGCCTGCTCCGATGTTGCGACGCGCTCCAAAGTGTTGGCGATGGCCGTGTCATAGGCGGCGGTTACGGCGAAGGCCTGCTTTGCGAGCCGCCAGCGGGTTGCGCGGGAGAGGCTTCCGGAGTTGGCGGCCAGCTCCTCGGCAAGCGCGGGATAGTCGGCGACGGAAGTGACGATGGCTACGTCCTCGAAGTTTTTGGCGGCGGAGCGGACCATGGAAGGCCCGCCGATGTCGATGTTCTCGATGACTTCGGCGAGGGTTGCGCCGGGTTTGGCGGCGGTTTTCTCAAAGGCGTAGAGGTTGACGACGACCATATCGATGGGCTGGATTCCGTGCTGCTCGACAGCGGCGCGGTGCTCAGGCTTCTCGCGTATATAGAGGATGCCGCCGTGGACCTTAGGGTGGAGGGTTTTGACGCGGCCATCCAACATCTCAGGAAATTCCGTCAGGTCGGAGATGTCGCGGACGATGAGCCCGGCGTCGCGGAGGGCGCGTGCGGTGCCTCCGGTGGAGACCAGCTCGACTTTTAGCGCGGCAAGCTGCTGGGCGAAGGGGACGAGCCCGGTTTTGTCAGTAACGCTGAGAAGTGCGCGCCGCACCTGTTTGTAGCCGCTCAAAGGTCGCTCCTGTGGATTTGGGTGAGGGTTGAAAACTGAGGTCAGAAACAATCCTGATTATAGTTCGGCGCGAATCGGGGTTCGAATGCGAAAGACGATACGATAAAAGGAACTATGGACGAATTCCGGATGCAGAGCGATCAAAGCCAAGCGGAGTTTTCGCGCTCCGTTGAGCCGGAGATTCTGCCTCCAGGGGAGAATCCGCGCGGCAATGATCGCGGATGGTATCCACCACCGGACCAGCAGCAGTATACGCAGCAGCCGAGGCCGCGCAGACCGCGCGGGAACATTCCCGGATGGGCCTTTGCTCCTGCGACCTATGTGCTTTGCGGGATCAATTGCCTGGTCTACCTGGGAATGCTGTTGAGCGGGGTCTCGTTCTGGGACCCGACAATTCGCGATCTGATCCACTGGGGCGCAAACAACGGAACCCTGGTGCTGGGCTACGGGCAATGGTGGCGGCTGGTCACGGCCATGTTCGTCCACGTCGGAATCATCCACATAGCGACCAATCTGTGGTGTCTGTGGAACCTGGGCCTCCTGGCGGAGCCTCTGATGGGCCCAATGGGCGTGGTGGCCGCATACCTGATGACCGGGTTTGCCGGGAATCTGCTCAGCGTGGCCGTGCATCCGGGGATGCCTGGTGGGCCGCAAGGTGTGGTCGGCGCGGGAGCTTCAGGTGCGATCTTCGGACTCGCTGGAGTGCTGATCGTCCTGTTGAAATCACCGCTGCTGCCGCTGCCCAAAGGAGAACTGAAACGGCTGCGCCGGAGCGTGATCTTCTTTGCTGCCATTAACCTGGCGATTGGCTTGTATACAGTTGTCGGTCCCAGCCCGATCCGCATTGACAACATGGCGCACCTGGGCGGGTTCCTGAGCGGACTGGCGCTGGGGCTTCCGCTGGTTCCAAAGATCGGCGCGGCGAAATCGTTCTTTGAGCGGCGGCGGCGCTGGGGCGTATGGGGCGGAACGTTTCTGCTGCTGCTGTTTACGTTTGGGGTGTACCGCTTCTGGCGATAGTTGATGAGGGCGCGCACGAAGCGCGCCCTTTTGCGTGAATCAGGAGGCGGCTCTCAGACGCTGCGGTTCAGCGTGGCCGATGGGTTCGATTTTGTCCATCATGGCGCGGCTGAAGGTGTCGATATCGTCAGGCTTGCGGCTGGTGATGAGATTGTCATCCACGACCACGACTTCATCCACCCAATTGGCTCCGGCGTTCTTCAAGTCGGTTTTGAGTGATGGCCAGGAGGTCATTTTTCTGCCGCGCACGAGGCCGGCTTCGATCAACGTCCACGGCCCATGGCAAATCGCGGCAATGGGGCGGCCAGTGCGGGCGAAATCCTTCACGAACTGGACGGCTTTTTGATCCATGCGGAGATGGTCGGGGTTCATCACTCCGCCGGGGAGCATGAGCAGGTCGTAGTCGGTGGGATTGGCGTGGTCGAGCGATTTATCAACCTTGATTTTGTCGCCCCAGTCTTTGGATTTCCAGGCTTTGATTTCGCCGCTTTTGGGCGAGATAACTTCGGTGGTCGCTCCGGCGTTCTCGAGCTGCTTTTTAGGTTCGGTAAGCTCAACTTGCTCCACTCCGTCGGTCGCGAGGATAGCGATTTTCTTTCCTGAAAGAGAATCCTTCATAATGATTGGCTCCTTTTTATAGGAATGGCAGCGCGCGGATTGGCGTTGCTCAGGCAGGCCGAGAGGCTGAATTCATCATTTTTTCATCGAATTGAAGCCGCTGTTTCACACAGTTCCGGATCAAACCGCGGTAGGGTAGACGCATGAGAAAAAGAATTCTGACCACATCGCTGGTTGTAGCCGCATCGTTTGCCGCCGTTGTGCTGTCGCTCAGCGGCTGTAAATCATCTAACGCAGTTTCGCTGCTGGGTGCGGGCAGCACGTTCGTGTATCCGGTAATGCAGCGTTGGGTTGAGGGATTTATGCAAGGGCATCCAAACGTTCGCATCAACTATCAGTCGATTGGGTCGGGCGGAGGCATTCAGCAGGTCAGCGCCGACACGGTGGATTTTGGCGCGTCCGACGTGGCGCTGACGGACGCCGAACTGAAGGGGATGCGTCCAGTGATTCAGTTTCCCGAGTCGGCTGGCCCGGTGGTGGTGACGTATAACCTTCCACAACTGATGCAGCCGCTGCAACTCTCGCCGGGAACGCTGGCGGGGATTTACCTGGGGCAGATCACGAATTGGGGAGATGCGAAGATTGCGGCGGACAATCCCGGCCTGAAGCTTCCGAATGAGCCGATTGTGGTAGTGCATCGCGCAGATGGGAGTGGGACAACGAACGCGTTCACAACTTACCTGAGCGCGGTGAGCCCTGAATGGAAGACGAAGGTGGGCGTGGGAAAGAGCGTGAGCTGGCCACTTGGGCTGGGCGGCAAGGGCAGTGAGGGCGTGACCGGGCAACTGAAGCAGGCGGCCGGAGCGATTGGGTACGTGGAACTGACGTTTGCCGAGCAAAACAACTTGCCGATGGCTCGGATCAAGAACCAGTCCGGGAAGTTTGTTGCTCCGGGAACGGCGAGCACGACGGCTGCGATCCAGGCGTTCGCTTCACAACTTGCCCGCGATCCGCGAACCCCGATTGTGAATCCTCCGGCAACGGCGGCGGATGCATATCCGATTTCCACGATGACGTTCCTGATCGTTTCCAAGGACGGCCCGAACAAAGCGAAGCGCGAGGCGTTGAAGACCTTTCTTATTTACGTGGTGACGGAAGGGCAGACGACCGCGAACGAATTGCAGTATGCTCCGCTTCCTGAACCCATGAAGCAATATGACCTGCAGCAGATCAAGC
>JBOGMA010000531.1:0-4154 GCA_050746465.1 Acidobacteriaceae bacterium | reverse complement strand
GCATCGCTATGACACGCGCAAGGTGAAAGACAGCCTGCCGCCGGGCGAAGGAGCTTTTCTCGCCTGCAATTTCTGGCTGGTGAATGTCTATGTTCTTCAGGGGCGCATGGCGGAAGCCCGTGAACTGTTCGAGCGGCTGCTGCAACTCGCGAGCCCCCTCGGATTGCTCTCCGAGGAGTACGACCCGAAGCACGGCCTGGTGGGAAACTTTCCCCAGGCGCTTTCCCATATTGCGCTTGTGCATGCCGCGTTGGCGCTTGATGGACAGGACCGCTGAAAGAAGAGTCTCAGCCCTGCTGTCTCTTTTTCTGCTGTTTTTTGTGGGCGCGGTAGAAGGAGGTTACTGAGAAATAGAAGAAGGCGAGGGCCACGCAGCCGTAGACAATCACCTTTTCGTGATTGGGGCCGGATTGCCAGCCGTCGCGGAGGCGGTATACGCCCTGGACGAAGAACAGTCCGAAAATGGCGAAGAAGCATCCGCTGATTTCGAGCCAGAGAACTCCGCCGGCGTGGACGAAGGGTCCCCAGATGGATTCGCCGAAGCGCTTGCCGCCGCGCTTGACTCCGGCTGCCGTGGACTTGGCGCGGGCAGCGTAAACGGGGGCATCCTGGCGAACGGCCTGCGCGGTGTGGACGGCGCGGTCGCGCAGCATGACGGATGCGACGCGCGCGCCGACTCCAATTTTCCGGCCTACGCGGGTCGGCTGCATAAGATAGATTTTATAGTCGCCACTCATCAATAGCCAGTAGCCAACAGGCAACGGGCAACATCCAAAGGGCAACGGGCTCCTGAACCCTGAGCCCTGATTCGGTTTGCAGGTGCAGGGCATCACAAGTAAGGTGGAGGGAGTCATCCTCGCGCGCGAGCGAAGTGAACAGGTGAGTGGGGAGGCGGAAACGGAGCGGATTTTGAATCAAAAAGTGCGCAAGCTGGTCCAGAAACTTGGAGAAGCCATTCATGCGAGCGTCTCCGAATCGGAATATATAGCGGGCGTGGTGCAGGATATCCGCAAACAGGGTTTTGACGTGCTGTTGATGCTGGAGGCGACCATCGGGCTGAACGAAATTCCGGAACAGCAAACTGAGGCGGGCGGCGGAACATCGAACGCAGCAGGCGCGGGGGAGGAGGCCGCCAGCGGCACGTTTACGGCGCAGGATGTGCATTTTCTGAAGTCGCTGCGGATCGCAATCGAGGGAGAAGAAGACACCGAGGCGGAAGACGAAGGCTAGGTGTCAGAATGGAGTCTTGTCCGGTATGGTAGTATCCTCCGGTCTGAAAGGCGCTAAGTTGCAGCAATAGTTACGAAGGGAGCGAGGATACGTCATGCCGATGAGGGATACGCTGGGTGTTCTGCTGGCTGGTGGTGCGGGTGAGAGGCTTTTTCCGCTGACCAGGGATCGAGCGAAACCGGCAGTGCCCTTCGGCGGAAATTACCGCATTATCGACATCACGCTCTCCAACTGCATCAACTCCGACCTGCGGCACGTGTACATCATGACGCAGTACAAGGCGCTGTCGCTGAACCGGCATGTGCGCGAAGGCTGGAGCGGTGCGGTGGCCCAGGAACTGGGCGAGTTTGTGGAGATTCTGCCGCCCATGCAGCGGGTGAGCGCGAACTGGTACATGGGCACGGCGGATGCGGTCTACCAGAACATCTATTCGATCGGCGCCGAGCAGCCCAAGCATGTGCTGATCCTTTCCGGCGACCACATTTACAAGATGCACTACGGCAAGATGCTGGAGCATCATGAGCAGTCTGGCGCAGACGTGACGCTGGCGACGCTGCCAATCGATCCTTCGGAAGTTTACCGGTTCGGGGTGGTTGAGATTGACAAGGGCGGAGAGGTGGTTGGATTCCACGAAAAGCCCAAGACCACGGAGATTCGCTCGCCGTTCACCCCCAACATGGTGGACGCCTCGATGGGCGTTTACCTGTTCAATACGGACGTGCTGCTTCCGGCGCTGCTGCAGGACGCCGAAGACCCCGCTTCAAAGCACGATTTCGGACACAACATTCTGCCCAGCATCCTGGGCAAGTACAAGATGCGCGCCTACAACTTTGTGGATGAGAACCAGCAGCAGGCTCTCTACTGGCGCGACGTGGGCACGCTGGAGGCCTATTACGACGCCAACATGGATGTGGCGTCGGTGTCGCCGGTGTTCAACTTGTATGACAAAAAGTGGCCCATCCGGACGAGAGTGCGGCAATATCCTCCGGCCAAGTTTGTGTTTGGCGAGCCGGGGCGCACGGGCATGGCGATCAACTCGATTGTTTCGGCGGGCTGCATTGTTTCCGGAGCCACGGTGCGCAACAGCGTGCTTTCGCAAGACGTTCGCGTGAACTCGTACTCGGAAATGGATTCGAGCATTGTGTTTTCTCATGTGAACATCGGGCGGCACTGCCGCATCCGGCGCGCGATTATCGACCGCGACGTGCAGTTGCCGGAGGGAACGGTGATCGGCTACGACCAGAACGAGGACAAGAAAAACTACTTCGTCACACCGGATGGCCTGACCGTCGTGGCACGGGATTACTCGCTGTACGAGAACCCTGTGGCCCCGGATTTTCTGTTGGAAACGTAGGACTCGCCGTCCAGGCATACGCGCTTCGCGCCCCGCATGTGTTTGGAGGTTGCGAAGGGTGCGCAGCTCATATCAATAGCCCAGGTGGTAATGCAGGTAGAAGACCGCTGCGGAGGCTGCGAGGCAGTAGAGTCCGAAGATGTACCAGCGGCCGCCTTCCAGCCAGCGGCTCAGCCACTTCAGCGCGATGAGTCCCGCGAGAAAGGAACAGCCCATTCCAATGAGCCCTGGAACCATGGCCGAGGCCAAGTTCAGACCTCCGGTAATGTGCTGGGCCTTGGCCAACCTCCACACTTCGCGCGCGACCACCGGCGGGGTGAGGATGACGGCGAGGGCGAAGCTGAAAGTTTCGGCGCGTTCGCGGGCGACTCCGGCCAGCATTCCGGTGGAGATGGTTGCGCCGGAGCGCGAGAATCCGCGAAACGGCAGGCACAGGCCCTGCACCGCTCCGATGATTCCCGACTGCGGCAGCGATGGCTCGTGGCGGTCGTCGATGGACTCGTCACGGGTGAAGATTCCGGCGATGAGGATGAGGATTCCCGCTGCGGCCAGTGCGGGCCAAATCCATTCCAGGTGATTGAACAGGTCTTCGATCTGCGCGTGGGGAATGCCCCGGAGCAGCGTCTTCTCGATGACCTTCATCATGATGACGCCGACGATGCCGGTAAGGACGGTCGCCCAGATAAGTCGGACGGCGATGAGGCTGAAGGCCCCGCTGCTCCGGAAGTAGCTGCTGCGCCACTGCCGCCAGAAATAGACGATGACGGCAAACATGGTTCCGGTGTGCAGCATGACGAGCATGAGCGTCATTTGCGGCGAGGAAGCGTTGAGCCCCATGATGCGCTCGGCCACAACCACGTGCGCAGAACTGGAGACAGGGAGCAGCTCGGCCAGTCCTTGAATGATGGCAAGGATGACGATTTTGAACAGGGGCATGAGGCTATCTTAAAGGCTTGCCGACAGTACGCGGATCTATCCCAGTACCTTCGCTGCTTCCTTCGCAAAATAGGTAACAATAAAACCCGCTCCGGCGCGGCGGATGGAGATCAGCGATTCCATCATGGCGCGTTGTGGGTCGAGCCAGCCCTTTGCGAACGCCGCCTGGAGCATCGCGTATTCGCCTGAGACCTGATAGGCGCCGATAGGCACGTCGAAGCGTTCGCGGGCGGCTCGGATTACGTCGAGGTACGGCATCGCGGGCTTCATCAGAATCATGTCCGCACCTTCGGCGAGGTCGAGGTCGATTTCGCGCATGGCTTCGCGAAGGTTGGCTCCGTCCATCTGATAGCTGCGACGGTCGCCGAACTGGGGAGCGGAGTCGGCGGCTTCGCGGAAGGGTCCATAGAACGCCGAGGAAAAGTTGGAGGCGTAGGAGAGGATGGGCGTCTGCTCCAGACCTTCGTCGTCGAGGTGGTCGCGGATGGCGGCGACGCGGCCGTCCATCATGTCGCTGGGGGCTACGATGTCGGCTCCGGCGCGGGCGAGCGAGACGGCGGTTTTCGAGAGCAGTGCGAGGCTCGGGTCGTTCTCGATCTCGTAGTCGTCACCCTGTTTTTTCACGATGCCGCAG
>JBOGMA010000530.1:0-2714 GCA_050746465.1 Acidobacteriaceae bacterium | reverse complement strand
ATGAAACGTGGGCCGCACCGCCACCATCAACTCAATTTCACGCGTGACCGCGGCCAGCGCCGCGGCTGTTGACCAAGCATCGAGCGACGGCGCTTCCGCACCTTTGATGTCATTGAGGTTCAGCTCTGCAAGTAACGTCAGCGAATAGCCCAGGGTCTCCGCGCGCTGCGTAAGATGCCGCACATAGTCCCACGTCGGCTCCATGCGCTCGTCTTCCACGTTGCGCAGCCATCCGCCAAATACTGGAAGCCAAAATCCGTACCGCATCAGCGAGCACCTGCGAGCGCCGCTTCTTGCTCGCGCGCATTCGACAATGAGGCTTCCGCTTCCAGCCAGTCCACCAGCTTTACGAAGGGATCAAACCCAACCACGCGCGGCCCGTCCGCAACAAAATTCGAAAGCGCGTTAATGTCGTAGTAGAGCCGCCGCCCATCACGTTCATCGGTGATGTACTCCACTCCGCCCAGTTCGATTCCGGCATGGCTCATAATGCGCTCCACATCGGCAATCACCTCAGCCGGAGGCTCGTAGCCTTCCACCCGCAAACCCGTTTTTGGAGCATCCACCGCACACGCTGCGCGATTCAGGTCCACTCCTCCCGTTGTCTTGCAAATATCAGCGGGGCAAAGGTCGAACGTCTCGCCCGTGATGTGAACCTTGATGGCGTACAGATACTTTCCGTTCAGCACTTCCACGCGCACAATGTGCGCATCGCGCGCCGGAATGAACTCCTGCACCAGCGCGGTCGAATCCAGCCCAAGCGTCAGTTCATTCACTCCCGCAGCCTCTGCAAGCACCTCCCGAGTATCAAACCGCTTCACGCCCGCGCCGGATCCGCCGATATTCGGCTTTACCACCACAGGCCACCGCAGCCCCTCCGACGCATCCACCGCCTGCGACGCGCGATGGATCACCCGCGCCTTCGGATACGGCAACCCCAGTGAATCCAGCAGCAGCAACTGTGCCGCTTTCGACAACTCCGTGCGAAATGCTTTCAACCCATTGATGACGCGAACCCCGCGCCGTTCCAGATGATCCAGGTACCCAATCGTGTAAAAAATCGCGTCGCCATGCCCGCGGTTCCAAGCCGAAGGACTCATGCGGTTCATCACCAGCGAATACTTCTGCTCGGGCCGATCCTCAGCCGAGTACGTGTGATCCACGGCATTGATCTTCACATAAGGCGTTCCCCGCCGGTCCAGTTCGGCAAAAAGCGGCTTAAACCAGTTCGGCTGCTCGTAGTAGATCGCGATAGGTTTCGGCATCGTTCGTTCGCCTCTTCCTATCGTTGTACCTCATTGCAGAATTCCATGCGAACCCAGCCCTACCTCCTCCACAGCAACTCAAGAAAACATTGCACTAGCGTAAAAATTGCGCTTGCCGCCACCGCAAAGCCTTTGGCTCGCTGCAAGCTCCGCTCGTGTTGCTCCACACGACCCTCAATCGTCGCAATTCGTCCCGACGTACCATCCCCCAGCAGCGTGCTCATCTGGCTCTTCAATACCGAAAGGTCCGCCAGCACCCGCGCTTCAAATTCTGTCATGCCCCTGTCCTTCTATATCAGGCCTCTGCTCTAAATTGCGCAGAGGCGCGCCACCAGTCATCACAGCGCTACGTTCACAATCACTGCATTCGAAAATCGCGAATAATTCGGCGGCGTCGAGCCGTCAAACATCCGAACGTAGTAACGCTCCACTACGGATTCGCGCGGAATAGTGAAATTGTTCACCGGACTGCGCAGCACCAGGTCGGAATCGGTCCCTGGGCCGAAATCCCAGTCTCTGCGCCGCACCTCGAAGCCACCGCTCGCGGGAGCCACTACTCCGGCATCAACCAGGATCGAATTGCCCGAGATTGCAAACGTCAACTGCGCAAGGTTGTCCAGCGGAGCCGTTGTCTGCGGCTGTTGCGGCAGCCACACGTCCTTTGGAACCGCCGACGATGTGCGAATGGCAAGCGCGTCAGCCCAGTCATTGGCAAAGCTGATCACATACTTCGCCTGTCCAGGCCAGCCGCACGGTAATTCAATTTCCACTCCGCGCACCACCAGGTTTGCGGCCAGGTTTGCCGATGTCGAGAACACCGCAAGAAGATCACCCGGCCACACATCGCCTTGCGTTTCCATATTCCATGCCGTGTATGTGCCCTTCCATGCCGCGCTCCGGTCTGTGGATAGATCCAGCAGCGCCGCTGCCGCATTTTCGCAATCGTGCGAGCTGCGCGGTGCTGGGTCTGAAATTGTGCCAATCCACGCCGCTGTGCCCGGGCGCTTGCCTCCAAGGCTCTCTTCCGCAATGCTCGACGCGTCTGCCTTGCGGGCCACCGAGCGGCCAGCCATGCGGTAAAAAACTGCAATCAATTCGCCCGATTGCGGAATCGCAGTTGGGTAAAACGTCAGCTTGCCGCTGCGCTGCAACGTGCAGTCCGCTCCCTGTGCGGGCGTTCCCATGCGCCGCACCGTCGCGCTGCCGCCCGGAGGAGTGCTCGCCACCCAAACCGGCCCCTGCTGCGTAACCTCGACGGCGGCAATGCTGCAACTGAGATTCGTGCTGTTCACCAAACCCAGCGGACATACCGGCGGGAAGTTCGCAATCGCGCCCGAATACAGCACCACCGGCGCCGAAGCTATTCCGTTCGTCGTGTCTTGCACCTCCAGCAGCACGTTGCCGCCACCCGGCAAATACAACGTGCCATATGTATGCGTGCCATTGCTG
>JBOGMA010000529.1:0-4286 GCA_050746465.1 Acidobacteriaceae bacterium | reverse complement strand
GGCAACATACCCGGTAAGGCTCTCAACCAATGCAGTGCCGACACCTATCGGCTCAAGAGAATAGAGTTGACTCCTCGGCGGCAATGGAGGACGTGATAGCGACCAGGACTCAAGCGGGGGTTGCATTCGCCTCCACTTGTCCAACAACATCACGCATTGGAAGCCTTTGACCCGGACGCCGCGGCTTGCCTGGCCGGGGTTCATGTGTTAGATCCGCTTTCGTTGTTGCCTCGGTACTCAACCCTAATCTCCCTCGAAGTCGCGCTACAGCTTGGCTACTCTCTTGCAGCTTCAGTTCGCCATGCGCTGTTTCTGTGTACATCTGTTCACATTGGGCGATGGACAAAGCCTGAGATTGAAGAATTGCTCTTGTCAGTCGCTGGGAACCCATCCGAGATGCCACGGTCGCGGCTCGCACAAGCCATTCCTTCAAAATTCCGACGCATCCAAGGCTCCGCTCGTATAGGAACTGCCAATCGGCTACGAGATCCGACTCATGTTCGAACGGAAGCGCTCTGTCGAAGGACTGTACGATATTGATGAAGATCTGGCGGTCCTCCGTATCTTCGATCCGGTAGCGAGGGAGATGAATGTCGATGCTTCGCCTGCTGAGTTGCGCATTGAGGTTTCGGAATGCAAGCAGTTCGTAGGTTCCGAGCAAAACGTGTACGGTCTTCGTTTGGTTGGCGATGGACTTGATTACGTCAAGTTGATCGAGGAGGCGGCGGCCTGATGGAATTTTGCCGAGATGCTGCGCCTCATCGATCATCACAGCCACAGGCTTGCGATACCGGATGGCCTGCTCCACGGCATAACGATATTCAGTACCGACGGCTCTCGACGCTGGCATAAAGCGCGTGACCGAACCAGTCTCCCTATTCAGCTTGTAGTCGACCAGCGGTTCGTCAAGCTGATGGAGAAGGCGCTTGTAATGATCGCGCCAGTTAAAACTTCCCGACTCGGGAGCTATTGCTTCGACACTGACGACCGGAATCCGTGTTGGATCTTCGTGAAGTTCACCTAGAGCTTCCGCCTCAATCAACTGCTCAGTTTTTAATCGCAATGTTGTCTTACCGACCCCGGTCGGGCCAAACACAAAAATGAGCGAGTTCGGTTCGGCGCCATGGATCGCATTCATCAGTGTTTCTTTGGCTTCCACGAGCCGAGGATGTGCCACCGTGAAGGAGCGAAAGCGGTCGACGCGCGATTCAGGCACATCCCGCTTGTGAAGCAGGTTGGCCGCCATCAAAAGTCTCCGTAGACTGCGGTGGCCTCTGCTTGGTTAAACACCAATATTTGCGGCATAGCATTCCTAGAATCTGGCTCCTTGGATTCCACTTCGCTGTCATGAGCGCACGGAGCTACCACGGGGCCATTTTGTCGGATTGACGCACTTTCCCGGTCCCGCAATCTTTGAAGAAGGAACTTTTCTTCCGCTTCCGCGGATTCAAGAAAATCCGCTAGTTTGCGAGCCGTCAGCGTGAACCGTTCCCGCGAATGCAACAGGCTTCGCCGGCGTAGTTCTTTAGATGCCAACATGATTTCTTTCTCCGAGCGGCCCTGAAGCACCGTATAGTGCTCAGAGTGGCACTCGGTCCAGCGGTTTTTAACAAAGGCATAAGCGCTGCCGATATCAAAAGGATCGTACCGGATGGAGACGTCGTGATTCTCTACGGTGGGATCGCGAAATGCTTCAGCCCAGTAATACACGCGGTTGATAATGATCCCGCGCCCCGGCGATACGTTTGCGGTGCCCCGTTGACTTGTTGGAAACGTAGCCAATAAGAACGCCTGATCGTACGGAATCGTTCTGTTCGGACGAACGCCTGTACTTTGGAGGGCCTGGAGACATGCCTCTCGAGGAGTTTGGCCGAGAGCCGGGTGTTCTATGGTGTCATATTTATCGCACAGGAATATCGAGAGATGGTCGTAAAGAGAACCGAGAGTCCAAGCAGCCTGCCCGACGGGTGAGTTGCCCTTGGTGACTTGGCGGATGTTGCGTGAGATCTGAGTATTGCCGCGTAGGTTGTGAATAAATTGGGTGTTCGTAGTGCCGAATAGCCGCTCGCAAACTGAGCCGAAACGAGCTTTTGCCGGAGGGCGCGTCTTTTTCATGCACTCATAGCGGGCCAGGAGTGTTTCAAAATAGGTGCTCTGGAACTCGGGACCTCCGTCGATGACGGCGATCTGAGGCAGACGGCCATTGCGCCGCACACAGTCCCGCAGAATCATCATGCAAGAGCGGTAACTCGGCGCATCAAACGTTAGATAGAAAGCAAGACAACGGCGCGAGAAGGCATCGATGAGAATGGTCATCCACGGCCGCCCAAGCGGGCGGCCGGTGTGGGAGCAGACGACCTCAACGTCTAATTCGGTGTGATCGATGTGGCCAATCTCAAAAGGTCGGTCACCGTGACGTGGAGTAGTCGGCTCCAATTGAAAATAGAAGGATGAATGGGTATAGGATGCACGTCGTCCCTGCCGCTTCAATGTTCGCAGAAACGTCGGGCGTTCTCGCGCGGCAGTGCAGAACGTAACGTAACTTGGTGCGATGATGCCAAGCTCATCGCACTTCCGCTTCAGCGCTGCCCACGATGCAACCTTCGTCTTTTGGCGGAGATCTTCATAGTCGTTTTCAACAAAGTGAAGGAGCAGGTTGCGCGACTCTTCGGAGAGTCGGCTGGTTCTGTTGCCTTGCTCTCTGGTCTTCGTTAGCAACCCCATATATCCATTGCCATAGAGGCTTTCCGCTGATCGATACTGCGCGATCCAACGACGCAGAGTCCTCTCTGGAATGAGACATTGTTCTGTATTCCCTTCGAGACGATTTTTCACGATTGCACAGCGTCGGTTTGCCACTGCTAAATCTCGCTCGCTAGCCATCGCTAATAACCGAAATGCTTCGCCATGTGCGCCGCCCGGCGCTTCCGCAGACAGACCACTGACACGTCCGCAGTTGCCTACAGCCTTCTCCAGTTCGCGAGATGTTTCCCCGTATCCAGCGGCAACTCTGGCATTAGCAAAGAGGCGAACGTGTGCTGGTTCGGCGAGTACGGCCTTACTCAAGTTCACGTACACCTCGCCGCTTGCGATCAGCGCGTAAATCACGTCTGATTCCACAACACCGTGGACCTTCACCAAGAGATCCGACAGGAGTATTCCTGCCTCCGCTTCGATTATCGTTTTAATGGCAGCATTGGCGGGCCCTGCTGTGCTCCCGGAATCGTGTCGCAGATAATCGTCGAGGAATTGCAGGTTACGCTGGAGATTCCAATTGACTTTGGTCGATGACCATACCCTGTAGTCCAGGTTCAGCGCCGAGGCATGAGCTTCGCCCGGCGGACAACGCCAGTTGCCAGCACCATCCCGGAGATAACGATGTGGACTCTTGATGGCCAGTTTTTCGAGATCGTCTTCGGTTTTACACTCAACCCACCCCGCAGAGTCGCGGCGAAGAACGAAATAATCCGGCGTATGCATGACCGACAGCCGTCTTCCGCTCGCCGTAGGATAGGCAAGTGGAATCGATGGAGGCTGATCGTAATATTCCAGTACTGCGGGATCGTGCTCCATCTCGTAGACAAGCGGCAATTCAACGCGATGGCTCTCAAACTGGATGGTGACGCCCATTTTGCGACTGGGATAGCGGCCAGAGACATTCTGACGCCCGCCCCCAACCCGGCGAGTAGGGTTGCGAGACCGCGCTGCGGCGATCGTTACGAGCGTCGTCTCGGTTAATCTGAGTCGCAAACACCAGTCAAGAAAGTCAACATCGTTGAGCACTTGTGACCTCCGTAGCTGGAGCGTTCGGGAACGCTCTTGGCTACTTTCCCATGTGCGATCTGCGCTCTTCTTTTAGCGCTAATGCATACCTCCGGCCAGCGTCAGCCATAAGCTTTTGAAGGCGGCGACCGTTTCGAACAGCCTTTTCCAAATCCTCGACCAGATCATCAGGTATATAGATCGAGAAGCGGCGGTTCCCCTTGCGGCCATACAGCGCGTAACTAGAATGCCCTTGGCCTGATTCACAGATCCGACACTGTTTTCGAATGCAGGGACTCTTTCGCAAGGACAGCGAGCCGATAGCCACAGGCCACAGATCTCCCGCTGCTTGTTGAAACCAGTGCATGACATCTTTTGTGGTTTCCGCTCTCGTCATAGTATAGGTGCAATTTATCACACATGCGAACGAAATGCAAGGGAAATGTTTTTTGTCCGGCCAAGATATGCTTTATCCCCGGCCAGAATGTGCTTTATTTCACAGCCGCTCAAAAATGCCGGGGAGA
>JBOGMA010000528.1:0-2688 GCA_050746465.1 Acidobacteriaceae bacterium | reverse complement strand
TGCTGTGGCTTGGCGGGCGGTAATAGGAATTGCGAGCCCCTTTGCTCCGTTCGCATGCTCGGCGCGGTACTTGCTTTGCCAGCCGCTAGTTAGTCATCCACCGCGGACGCGGGTTGGACATACCCTTAGCCGGCGTGAAGCTCTTCCCCAAGTTGCGGGAAATAGTTTGCGAGTGCTGTAGCGACGAATGCGTTCTTTGCACAGGTGTTGGGGGCGCTTGTATTTACGATGACGGTCTCCTGCGTCAGGCGATCGGCATAGATCTTTGCTTGTCGCCAGAATGCTCGAGCGGCCAGCATATCGCCATGCCGCTTGGCCTGAGCTGACTGCGCCACACGATAGTAGAAGCCGGCAGTGTTCTCAGCATATTGGAGGTGCATGTCGTCCTCGCGCAGGCGGCCGGCGAAGGGCTCGGGCAGAGATTGGTGGAGAAGTTCATCCAAAACCTTGCGACTGCGGGCGAGGTGAGCCACGCTCTCTTCGAGGTCTACTCCATCATTTTGCGGAGGGTGGGTCTCCTTGATTTTGAGATGCTCCAGGGACTCGGGGTCCTTGTTGTGCCGCAGAAGCTGGACGAGGCTGAGATCGAATCCGCGCCATGAGGTAATGGCTGACAAGGCGATTTCGAGATGCTCGTAGAACTGCTCCATGGGAGAGGCCGCACTTTCACCGTAGAAGTTGCGGAGGTATTCGCGGAACCAGGTGTGCGCGGTGTCGGCGCTGGTTTCAGGGTTCCAGAGCAGCCGGGCAAAAAGATAGTCTCGCCAGCGTTTTGGTCCGTTGTGCGGATAGGACACGTGCATGTAATGCATGTTGCGCGCGCCGAGAGCGTAGTACGCGGGAATGTCGTGAATCATGGTGCGGGTGTCGAGCGCGGGCAGGCTCTTGTCGCGGGAGACGTTGTAGTATTCGCCGACGATTAACTGGCCCTTTTCGAAACGGGTTCTCCAATTCGTCATTTGCGACCAGACAGGTGTGTTGTACTCGGTACATTTTGGATCATCGATGAAATGGCCGTAGCAGCGGGAGATGGGGAACATGGTGCCGATGCAGTTCTCGTAATCGAAGTCCGCAGGCAGAGGTCTTGTTGGCGGATTGAGAGTTTCGAGATACATGGCAAACAGGACCTTAACATTGCGCTGTAACTCGCCTCTTTCGCGGGCTTCGACGAGAGCCTGACGCAGCTTGTGTATGGTGTGGAGCACCTGGTCGGTCACTGATCCGAGCGCGTGGCATGGGCCGCACTGGCACCAGCGACGCGAGTCGAGGCACCAGAAGTTCACCATGTCGACGTGTTGCCATTCTCCGACGGATAACTCGTGAACGATGCCCGTGAATACCTCGGCCAGCATGTCGTCATTCGAGAGGCACGGGTTGAGACCCTCGTCGCTTCGGAACGCGTGGCGGACTCCGTTCTCCATTCCGTACCATTCGGGGTGGGCTTCCCAGTAGCTGAGTTTGCCGTCGTGGTTGGCGTCGCCGAGGTAGGAGGATGCGACCACTTTGTACGGGTCCGGAGGCTTGCCGCTATCGGCGGGAAAGAGCGGAAAGGCGTAGGGGTATTCGGCCTGGGGGTTGATGTAGCGGGGGAACGCTCCGTGACCTCCGGTCATTAGCAGCAGGCAAAGCTTCTTGAGCCTCGGCTCGCGGCTCCGCTCGTTCTCCCACAGGTTAAGACGATTGCGAGCCATCCATACGTGGAAGTCGCGAGTGACCTGGCCCGGCTCGATAAAACCGCGGCTGAACATCTTGGGCGACTCGATTACGGTGCTGGCCGGCATGGTCAACTTCGCGGCCTTCGGAACATAGGAATTTTCTTCGCCTGGTTCGTACCAGTGGATACCCTGCATTTCCAGGAAGTGATAAACGGCGTAGAGCGCGCCGGCTCTGTCGTTGCCGATGAGATAAAGCGACTGGCGATGGGGCACGAGGGCAAAGCTGCCGGAGCCGGTGAGGCGCTGGGCCAGCTTCTCATTGGTGATAAGAGTTCTGGCGCGTGAAGGAATGGTGGCGTCGTCCAGAGCCAGAATGTAAATTCCGGGTGAGTTGCTTTTCGTCGGAGCGGCGATGGAAAGCTCTTCTCCGGTGAGCAGGCGGATGTGGCGACGCAGTTCCGTAGCGGCATAACTCAAAGTGCAGGCGTTCATGGCGCGGATGTCTGAGCCACGCCAATCGACTCGCTCTTCCGCCTCAGCGGCATCGTCCACGCTGGGGAAAGGTGCGGAGTCGGCGAAGATCCGCAGCGATTTTCGTTCTTCTGCCCGGCTGATGCTCACGCCCACCGCTGCGAGGCTGCCGGCCTGGATAAAATCACGTCGCGATACGCGCATACTGTTCCTCCATTCACGAGGCGGCCGCCCACATCAAGCTTATCCCCCACTCAAGCGAAAAACGCTTGAGTGGGCCACACGCCTAGTAGCGCGCGGTTTTCCACTCCTTTATCTTTTTAGGGCCGCCTGCGGACACTGCATACTGCTCGTGAACGATGTCCTGACTCGTCCATGTGGGCATTTGATTTACGGTAAATAACGCGCCGCCGGGCTCAACTTGTACCGCAGTGTCAATGTCCGCCGCAATAATATTCTGCGGTGCCCAAAGCGTCCGGAATTTTTTGCCGTTGAAGCCGTAGAGACGAATAGCAATGGTGTACGGAGATTGCGGCGGTACATCAGCCCATGCAATAAACCA
>JBOGMA010000527.1:0-6069 GCA_050746465.1 Acidobacteriaceae bacterium | reverse complement strand
GTTTTGGAGATCGATCGCCAGAACCGTCTCAAAGCGGTCCATGGCCTCAGGGTAGTGATGCTGCTCGAGCAGCAGATTTCCGAGAGTGAGATTCGCCGCCTCGGAGTTCGGGCTCGCAGCCAGAGCGTGCGTCAGCAGGTCCACGGCTTCATCGGTGTCGCCCTGGTCAACTCGAACTTCGGCCAGCGCCGTCAGCGCATTTGAGTCTTCAGGATGCTTGTCGAGGTAGCCAGTGAGTAGCTTCGCTGCCGTGTCTTCCTTATGCTCGGCCCGCAATCGCTCCGCGTGCTGAACAACCGTGACCGACTTGCTCTGAGCCGTCGCGCCGGGAATCGCGAAGCCCATGGCCAGGACTATTACTAATAGGCTCCATATTCGCATTCAGGGATTCGCACCCGTCTGGTCTGCTCGCGTAATCGTCTTCGCCGTCTCCGCCTTCAGCGACCCCGCCGCATCTCCCATCTGGCCGGCCTGGTATTGCGCGATGCCCGGAAACAGGTGCGATCCAGGCAACTGCGGATTCAGTTCCGCCGCGAGCGCCGCTGGAAAAGCCCGCCTCATCCGCATGCCCATGACACCTTTGTTTATATCGCTTCCGCCTGAAAGAAAGAAGGAGCCCGGCATTGATCCGAGTTCCCGAAGGCAAATCGGAAAAAACTTATCCAGCGCAAGCCTTGCTTATTTATCAGACAGCGCCGCCTCCGGCCATCGATCTTGCCAGGCCAGCGTCGAAAGCTGCATTGAGGGCCTGCCCGTCTTTGCGTCATACGCGTGAAACACGATCAGGTCCGGCCCATGCTTCTGCATCAGCACCGACTCGCCGCCGGGCCCCAGCCAGCGCGAATTCGCTGCAAGCAGCGGGGAGCCGCCGCCCTCCATCATCGGCTTTCCCGCCTTGTCGACATATGGCCCCGTCACGGACCGCGACCGGCCCACCATCGTGCGATACGTGCTCTCTGTCCCTCGGCAGCACAGATCAAACGAGACAAACAGGTAGTAATATCCGCCGTGCCTCACGATGAACGGCGCTTCGATGGCCTGCCAATCGGGCGGCAGTCCTGGCTTGGCGGGAGCGGCGTCCTGCGGTTTCACACGCTTCGCAAGCGAATACAGCCGCGTGTCAGTGGTCGAGAGCTTGCCTGTCGCGGCGTCGAGCGCGCGCATTTTGATCCCGCCCCAGAAGCTGCCAAATGCAAGCCAGGCGTGTTGATGAGCATCTTCAACATAATTCGGATCAATGGCGTTGAAGTCATCCGTCGCTTTCGATTCCAAGACCAGCCCGCGATCGATCCATTTGTAGTCTTTGCTGTTCGAGTCCAGAGTTCTGTTGGTCACCAGCGCTATGCCTGACGTATTTTTTCCGAACAGCGAGTACGCATAATAGAGCCGGTATTCGCCGTGCGAATAGGAGATATCCGGGGCCCACAGATCGCGCGTGCCTGGGCTGCGCTGCTGGATCCACTGAGGAATCGCGTCAAATACCTGGCCGCACATGCGCCAGTGAATGAGATCCTCAGAGCAACGGATGGGGAACTGGCCGCCCTGAGGAGAACGTCCGGTCGCAAACACGTAATATGTGTTTCCGTCCTTCGCTATCGAAGGATCATGCGTGAACGCAATGGCTCCCTGCACATGGAACACATGCGGCGCTTGCGCCCATACGCCGGGTATCAGGATTGCGATTGCCGCCACACCGATCCAGAATCCTCGCGCTCGTTTCATCTCTTCCTCCTTCGCATTGCACCGCTATGTTTAGAAACATACAACGCTCGGCCGGATAACCCGATGAAAGCGGTTTCAGAGGTATCATTCTTGTTGTAATCATTCTTCGGAGACGTCCTCATGATGCCCGCAAAAACACGCTCTCTCGCTCTCGTGCCAGCCCTCGCGGCCTTGATTCTCCTGATCCCCGGCGCGCGTGCGCAGATCACTGTGGACCACCCTATACCGCCGGTTGCCACCATTCGCGTCGATGCCGGTCAGTCGGCGGGGACAAAAATTCCGCGCACCATTTTTGGCAGCTTTCTGGAACCGATTGGGAACTCCACATATAACGGCCTGTGGGCGGGCCTGCTGAAGAACCCCAGCCTTGAAGCGGGCATGTGGGACGCGCCTCACGTGGCGGAAATGCTGAAGCAGAATCCGGCGCTCGCCCACGCCTCGCAGCTCGGCCTGCCGCTTCCGTGGGAGCCGCTTGACCCCGGCCAGGGCAACCGCTATGAACCGGTTTATGGTAACGCCGCGAATTCCTTCCGCTCCCTCATTGTGATGGGAGTTCCCGGCCAGCCCACCGGCATCCGGCAGGAGGTTTATCTGCCCGTCCAGCGCACGCTTTCCTATGTAGGCAGCCTCTACGCCGGACACATCAGCGGACCCACCGACCTCACCGTTTCCATTCGTGTGCGGAATAATCCTGAAGTGTTGGCCTCGGCGCACATCGATGCAACCGCCGATACCTGGACGAAATACAAGTTCACCCTCGATGTTCCTCAAGGCAAGCTTCACCGCCTCGATCCGTCAGATTTTGTCATTGAGGTGGAAGGCGACGAGCGGGTTGATCTGGACGAGTTTTCGCTCATGCCTTCTGACAATCTCGACGGCCTTGATCCAGACGTAGTTGCAATGGCGAAGGCAATGGATACGCCTCTGGTGCGCTTCGGCGGCAACTTTACCTCGGGGTATAACTGGCGCGACGGCGTCGGCCCGCGCGACAAGCGCGTCAGCATGATGAATCTTGCCTGGGGCATTCCCGAATACAACACGTTCGGCACGGACGAATTTCTCCATTTCTGCGATTTGATCGGCGCTGAACCGCAGTTTGCGCTCAACCTGGGCGGCGGGACTCCGCAGGAAGCCGCGGAGTGGGTACGCTACATCGACCAGCACTGGCACCAGCACAGCGGGCTGCTTTGGGAACTTGGCAATGAGCTGTGGGGCAACTGGAACCTCGGATATCCCACGCTCGATCAGCTCGCCGCACGCACTCTGGCCTTCAGCAAAGCGATACATGCAGTTGAGCCAACGTCACGGCTGATTGCCACCGGAGCCGACCCGGACGGCTTTACAAAATGGAACGCCACTCAGTTATCCAACCCCGCCGGAACCTTCAACTATCTGTCCACGCACTTCGTCGTCACCGTCAGCGATACGCAAAAGCGTCAGGCGTCGAACGACTTCATTACCTCCGCCGCTTTTGCCTTGCCCGTGGAACTTGGCCGCAAGCTGCACGATGAGCAGGCGCAGATCAATCAATATCCGGCGTTTGCAGATAAGGCGCATGTCGCTTTTACGGAATGGCTCTACATTGGCCGCCACGGCACGCCCAGCTTCACCAACATGGGCGGGGCGGTCGATGCAGCCGGCATGCTGAACATGCTCATGCGCAACCACTCCGTTGTGCCCATCTCCGACATGACCGGAATCATGGACTTTGCCGGAATTTGGAAGAAACGCGGCCAGGTCTTCGCCTCGCCGGCATATTGGGCTTTCCGAATGTACTCCAGCGCTCATGCTACGAGGCCTGTGGACGTTAAGACGGAGAGCGGAAGCTACTCGGTGCAACATGGCGTCACTCGCCTGCCCGATATCGCGAATGTTCCATATCTCGATGTAGTCGCCGCGCTCAACGATTCTGGAACTACGCTGACGCTCTTCTGCGTCAACCGCAGCCTCAATACCGACATTCCCGCCGATATTTCGGTCGACGGTTTCACATCAGCTGGCGCGGCGCAGATCAAGACGCTGAAGTCGGTCAGCGTTTCCGACGGCAACGATGAGGACGTTCCCAACCGCGTCACTCCAGTTCACACCGAAGAGAGCATCGACGCCGGAAAACTGCACCACATCTTCCCGCACGAGAGCGTGACCGTCATCACGCTGCACAAAAATTCGTAATGCCGCGGAGGTTTGACAATGAAGAACATTATGGACTGGAAATCGCGTTCAGCTTTCAGAATCTCCCTCGCCCTGCTGCTTCTCGCCGCACCCGCGTTTGCACAGCAGCGCTGGTCAGAAGCCAAGGCCAACGCCTGGTATGCAAAGCAGCCCTTGCCTGTGGGATCGAATTACATTCCCGACGACGCCATCAATCAGCTTGAGATGTGGCAGGCGGCAACATTTGACCCAAAGGAAATTGATCGCGAACTGGGCTGGGCCCAGGGCCTGGGCATGAACACCATGCGCGTCTTTCTGCACGATTTGCTCTGGAAGCAGGACCCTGATGGATTCAAACAACGTATCAACACGTTCCTGACCATTGCCGCGCGTCATCACATCCGGCCCGTCTTTGTGCTCTTCGATTCTTGCTGGGACCCGAACCCAAAGCTCGGCCCACAGCATCCTCCCATTCCAGGCGTGCACAACTCCGGATGGGTGCAGAGCCCCGGCCGCGCCGCACTTACCGACCCAGCACAATATCCCCGCCTTGAGGCTTATGTAAAGGGTGTGGTGGGCGCATTCGCGAACGATCCGCGCATTCTCGCCTGGGACCTCTGGAACGAGCCCGACAATACCAACAACGGTTCCTACGGCAAAGAAGAGCCGAAAAACAAGGTTGAACTGGTCCTGAACCTGCTCCCGCAAGTCTTCGCCTGGGCGCGTGCAGAGAATCCTGCGCAGCCGCTCACCAGCGGGATCTGGCAAGGTAATTGGACTTCGCTCCAGACGCTCTCGCCCACGGCGCGCGTTCAGATCAACGAGTCTGACATCATCACCTTCCACAACTACAGTTGGCCCGAGGACTTTGCAGCCCGCATCCACGATCTTCAGCAGTATCACCGCCCCATCATCTGCACCGAATACATGGCGCGCGGCGTGGGAAGCCTCTTCGACACCATTCTGCCGATTGCCGTGCGCGAACACGTCGGCGCAATCAACTGGGGATTTGTTAACGGCAAGACCCAGACCAATCTTCCCTGGGATTCCTGGCAGCGGCCTTACGTGCTTGAGCAGCCGCCGGTCTGGTTCCACGACATTTTCTATCGCGACGGAAAGCCCTACCGCGAAAGGGAAGTTGAAATCATTCGCCACGCAACGGGAGTTGCAAAGTAACATCGCAAAGCCGGGGAGCGCATGCGCTCCCTTGTCACTTTGAGCCAGTAGAATCCTTCGTTCCGTAAAGTTTGGCGGTCATGGCCAATTCCGCTTTGGCCTTTGCCTCCATACCTGCCGAGCGGTAGGCCCTCCCGAGGGCATAGTGCAGTTTCGGATCCTTCGGAGCCAACGCCACCGCCTGCTCCAGTTCCGCAACAGCCTGCTTGTACTTGCCCTGGGCCACCAACGCCCGTCCCAGCTTGCCGTGACAGTCCGCGCATCGAGGATTAATCGTCACAGCCTTCCGCAGTAATGGAACCGCCTCTGTTGCTCGGCCCTGGTCCAGCAGAAATGAGGCGTAATCCAGATAAGGCCATTCATCTGTTTTCGGATCGTCAGCCGCCAGTGCGATGGCGCGTTTGTAGGCGGCATCCGCATCCTTGGGCCGGTTCCGCATCTCGATGGTCAGCGCCAGGTTGGTCGCGGCTTTCAGGTCTTTTGGATCAAGCGCGACCGCCCTTAAAAACGCATGCTCCGCACCGGGAAAATTGCTCTGCGTGTAATAGCAGCGCCCCAGCCCGTACCATGCCTGTTCGTTCTGCGGATCAAAAGCGACCGCCTGCTTCATCCAGCGGATCGCGTCCGGGTAGTCGTTCAGCATAACGTAGTCGATGGCGACCACCTTCAGGTCGTCCGACTTGGGAGTGCTCAGCCGCGCCGCCTCCGTGTAGGTATTCAGCGATTCTTTCGGCTTATCTTCGCGATTCAGCACGAAGCCCAGCATGTAGAGCGCTTCTGAAGATTGGGGATGCTGCGTGGAATACTCCCGCAGCACAGTTTCGGCCTCGGCGAAGCGATTCACATTCGCCAGCGACTTGCCTTCATAGAGCAGCGCATCTGACTTTCCTGGATTCGCCTTCTCCGCCGCTGCAAACAGCGGGGCGGCCGCGGAGTAGTTGTGCGCATTGAATGCGCCCATGCCCGCCGCATAGGGGTCCTGTGTCTGGGCTTGCATAAACCCGGTAGCGGCGCACGCGA
>JBOGMA010000526.1:0-5879 GCA_050746465.1 Acidobacteriaceae bacterium | reverse complement strand
AGAGCGGTCAATGAGCCGGAGCCCTTCTCCTTGCTCAACTTGGCGGAACGTTCGAGCAAGCGGGAGTGGAGATAAAACACGTCGCCCGGATAGGCTTCGCGGCCCGGCGGGCGGCGGAGCAGAAGCGACAGCTCGCGATAGGCGACGGCGTGCTTCGAAAGATCATCGTAAACGATGAGCGCATGCTTGCCATTGTCGCGGAAATACTCGGCCATGGCGGTTGCGGCGTAGGGCGCGAGATAGAGCATCGGAGCAGGCTCGGAGGCCGAGGCGACCACGACGATGGTGTAGTCCATAGCGCCGTGTTCAGTGAGCGTCTGCACGACTTGCGCGACCGACGAACGCTTCTGGCCGACGGCGCAGTAGACGCAGATGAGGTCCTTGCCCTTGCTGTTGATGATGGTGTCGAGCGCGACGGCGGTTTTTCCGGTCTGGCGGTCGCCAATGATCAGCTCGCGCTGTCCGCGGCCAATCGGAATCATGGAGTCGATGGCCTTAAGGCCGGTCATCATCGGCTCGCGTACGGGCTGGCGGTCGATGACGCCGGGAGCGAGGCGTTCGACAGGAAGTGTCTCGCTGGTTTCGATGGGGCCTTTGTCGTCAATTGGCTGGCCGAGCGAGTTGACGACGCGGCCGATGAGGGCGTCACCCACCGGGACGCTGAGAATTTTTCCGGTGCGGCGCACCTGGTCGCCTTCACGCAACTCGGAGAACTCGCCCATAATGACGGAGCCGACCTGGTCTTCTTCCAGGCTCATGGCAAGACCGGCCACGCCGTGGGGGAACTCGATCAGCTCGCCGGCCATTACTTTGTCGAGGCCGTGAATGCGGGCGATTCCGTCGCCGAGCGAGATGATGGTTCCCACCTCGTCGACGCGGACCTTCGAGTCGTAGTTTGCGATCTGCTCCTTCAGGAGTTCCGTGATTTCGTCTGCCTTAATCTGAGCCATGGGTCACTTTGTAATGGATTGAGATAACGTTTGTCTTCTGTTTCAGCGAAATTTTGCCGATCACCCCGCCGTAAGTTGCTCTTTGAGCCGGTCCAGACGCCCGCGTATGGAGTCGTCATAAACGATGCTTCCTATCTTTATGATGACGCCTCCGACCAGCGAGGGGTCTTCGCGGAACTTTGCGCTGATTGCGCCGCTGGTCAGGCGGCCAACTTGTTCTTCAAGGGATTTGCGTTCGCCGGAGTCAAGTTTGCGAGCCGAGGTCACTTCGACCTCAGCTATGTTGAGCCGCCGGTTCAACTCGTGATGAAAGTCTTTGAGGATATCGTCGAACGACTCCATGCGGTCATGGTTGATCACGACAGCAATGAAGTTGCGGACCGGCTGAGACATTTGCAGCCGCTCATTGAGCTTATCCAGAATGGCGACCTTACGGGCCGCCGGGAACGAAGGGTCGAGGAACACTTCGCGCAGGTCGGCGCTCTCATGCCATGCGGCGGCGAAGTCGTTGAGTTGCGACTGCGCGGTTTCAGGCGCAAGCTTCTGCTCAAAAATCACATCGGCCAGCGCGGTCGCGTAGCGGGCGGTGAAGGCAGGCATCAGTTGCGCTCCCCATTGCCGGAGTGGGCTCCGCGGCCCGGCAAGTCCCGGCCAAATGCGCGGACGAGGGCGCGGTCGTCATCGTCGGTCAGGCGAATCTCCGACGTTGCGCGCTCAATCGCCAGGCTGGCTGCATACTGCTTCAGGTCGCGGCGGGCGTTGGCGGTGGCGGCCTCAATTTCCTGATCGACAGAAGCCAGAAGCCGCTGCTTTTCCGCTTCAAGCGACTCGTGGATGCGGCGCTGGTCTTCGGCGCTGTCGTGCTCGCTCTGCTCGCGGATAGAGGCGATTTCAACGTCGAGTTTGGAGAGCCGCTCTTCGACTACCGCCAGTCTTTCATTGGCGCGGGAGGTGGCTACGGCGGCGTCGAAAATCTGCTTATCGAGAGTTTCGGAACGCTTGCGGTACATGCGCGGAATGAAGCGGAACAGGAACCAGAGGATGGCTCCGATCATGATGGAGGAGTTGATGTCCTCAAAGATTTTTGCGGTGGTTTCGGTGTCGAGGCCTATGCGGTGCGCAATGCTTTTGACGGCAGCGGAATGGCGGAAGGCTTCCAGTTCGCTGTTGGATTCCGGAGCGTCGATCTTCTCGGCGCGCGGCGGCAGGGCCGAGGTACTCTGCCTGGCCGGCGATGAAACCTGCGCCGGTGGAGTGACCTGAGCATGAAGGCGCGGGGCGATCGGTGCGACCAATTCGAACAGCAGGGCGAACGTCAGGAGGAGTTGGGGGAAACGCTTCAACGGGCCTCCTCAACACGCGGTGGAAGCACGGCCTGGAGCACCTGCGCAGCAAGCTGGCCGGCGGCGCTTTCAATGCGAGTGCGGGCGGAGGCGGCTTCGGCTTCAACGCCGGCCCGTGCCTGGGCGACGCGCTCCTGTGCAGCGAGGCGGGCGGAGGCCAGAGCTTCGTCCTTCTCGGCTGTCCATTGCTGCAGGCGCTGCTCGCGCAGGTGGAAGATTTCAGCGCGGGCGGCTCGCAGCCTGGCCTCGTATTCCTGAGCCTTGGCGTCGGCTTGAGCGACGGCGGCCGCAGCGGCTTCAATGGCGCCAGTGGTGCGCTCGCGGCGGTCAGAAAGCGTCTTGACCAGCGACCCGTACAAAATGTAGCGATAGGCGATGACCAGAAGGATAAAAATGATCATCGTCGGCACGGAGCCGAGCGCGAGGTCGCCGATTTGACGCAGTAGTTGATCGAACATGGGTTTGCCGTCTTAAAACGGGTGAAATCTAGAGGGTTGCTTCGCGGACAATTGGTTGTAACAGAGCGGAAATTCTACTGTCAATGCAGCGGAATACACTTTTCCCGCATCTCCTTTAATCCTGAAAAACGAGAGATTCGCACAAACAAAAGCGGCAGAATCAGCCCGTAAAACAGGGGCCGGAAATCACTTGACTCGCCCACTCACGAGCGTACACTCAGAATATCACCTTGACCCGCTTCAGGGTCCAATGGGCTGGCCGCTTGGGACCTACCACCGCTCCCCTGCGACCAGCCCATACTTATTGCGCGCCTGCTACACTTTCCTGTTTTGAGGAGAGCGGTTGTGAGCGACATTCAGAAGGTCGGCGTTATTGGTTCGGGGACGATGGGCAATGGTATTGCGCATGTGTTTGCCCGCAGCGGGATTGAGGTTCGGCTGTGCGAGGTGGAGCAGCGATTTCTGGATCGCGGGCTGGAGACGATCCGCAAGAACCTGGGCCGCGAAGTCGCCAAAGGGAAGCTGACGCAGCCGGAGATGGATGCGGTTTTCGGGCGAATTCACGGCACTCTGGAGAGTGCCTCGCTGTTGGACTGCGAGATTGTTGTGGAAGCGGCTACGGAACAGTTCGAGGTGAAGCGGGAATTGTTTGCCGAACTGGACGCGATTTTGCCGGAAGGCGTGATTCTGGCTTCGAACACCTCGTCGATTTCGATCACCAAGCTGGCCGCGCAGACTAAGCGGCCGGATCGCGTCATTGGAATGCACTTCTTTAATCCCGTTCCGGTGATGAAGCTGGTGGAAGTGATTCGCGGGCTGGCGACTTCGCAGCAAACCTATGACACGGTGAAGGCGCTCGCCGAGCGGCTGGGGAAGACTCCCGTGGAGGTAAACGATGCTCCGGGATTTGTGTCGAATCGCGTGCTGATGCCGCTGCTGAACGAAGCGATGTACGCGGTGATGGAGGGCGTGGCAACGGCGGAGGCGGTAGATGAGGTTTTCAAGCTGGGAATGGCGCATCCCATGGGTCCGCTGACGCTCGCCGACTTTATTGGGCTGGATGTGTGCCTGGACATTATGCGGGTGATGCAGGACGGGCTGGGCGATCCGAAGTACAGGCCGTGTCCGCTGCTGATCAAGATGGTGGACGCGGGATGGCTGGGGCGCAAAAGCGGGAAGGGATTTTACGATTATCGAGAGTCGCCGAAGTAGGAGCTACCGCCTCTGCACCTGCGTCCCCGACGCGACATGCAATCCAAACACGCTCGCCGGAACCTCGTTCAGCTTGATGTTCGAGTAAGTCGCTGTCCGCGTGTCGCCGCTGGATTGAAATACTTCCTGCTTCAGCGATACGCCGCGCTTGGCATCCACCCAGATGGTGATGTGGGTGAACTGATCGCTTGGCGTCTTGGGAGTCAGGTCGAGCTTGGCCGTCTCGGTTCCGTTTACCTGCTCAGTGCCCTCGTATTTGATGTTCCAATCCTGCTTCAGCGCCTGACCGCTGCCTCCAAAGCCGAGGGAAAAGTAGCGGTCGTAATTCGAGCCGCCCTTCAGAATCGTTTCCTGCTTCACTGCCGGCTGATAGTAGTCGAGTTCGCCATTCTTGTAGAGGACTTCTTTCTCGGAAGGCTGACCGTCCTCGGTCTTCACGTGCATCATCATCTCCACCTTGTCGCCGTTGCGCCGGAAGGCGATGGTGCCCTTTTGAATGCTGTGGCTGTAGACGACAGCGGTGTAGCTGTCCGCCGTGAAATCGGCTTGCGCGCTTTTGAAGCGGAGCGATGCGCCATCCAACTGGTTCAGGACTTTCTGCAAGTCCGAATTCTGCGCCACCGCCACCGCCGAGCTGAGCAGCGCGATAACAGCGCCGAGAGCAACCATCTTTATCCGATTCGTAACAACCATAGATTCATCACCCCGAACTGATCGCTGACCGCTGAACGCTAGTCCCTGTGCGCCCAAACCTTATAGCTCGCGACCTTACCGTCCGATCCTTTCACTGCGGCAAAGCTGTCCATCGTCACCGCGCCGGAGACACCCTGAATCTGCTGCCGAAGTTGCCCATCCAGCGGTGCGCCCGACTTTACATCGGATGCGGGAACGTCATAGACATAGCTGCCCGGTCCAGATAGTTTTACCAGTACGCTGTTCGATGCGAGCTTCGCCGGCTGCGGACGGTCGCCGTAGTTCCAGATGAACGGCGTTGCAAAGATGAAGGCTAGGATCAGCGTCACCATCACGTCGTAATGGAAGCTGCCCCGCTCGTACGTCCAGAAGAAATAGCTTTTCAGAATCCGCCCCATATCTACTTCCTCGCCTCTATCACGGTTGTCCCGCCCATATAGGGTATCAACGCCTCCGGCACCTTTACTGACCCGTCAGCCTGCTGATAGTTCTCCACAATCGCCAGCCAGGTGCGCCCAACGGCGAGGCCGCTTCCGTTCAGAGTGTGGACCAGCGCCGTTTTGTTCTGCCCCTTCGGCCTGTAGCGAATGTTCGCCCGCCGCGCCTGAAAGTCGCAGAAATTCGAGCACGACGAAATTTCCCGATACAGATTTTGTCCCGGCAGCCAGACTTCCAGATCGTAGGTCTTTGCTGAACTGAAGCCCATATCGCCCGTGCAAAGCAGCATGCGCCGGTAGGATAGCCCGAGCCGTTCGAGAATCGTCTCTGCGTTCCGCGTCAGCTTTTCGTGCTCCGCCTCGCTGTCCTCGGGCCGCGTAAATTTCACCAGTTCCACCTTTTGGAATTGATGCTGGCGGATGATTCCGCGCACATCTTTTCCATACGAACCCGCCTCGGACCGGAAGCACGGCGTATAGGCCGTAAGCGAGCGCGTAAGGTCAGCTTCTTCCAGCACTTCGTCGCGGTAGAGGTTTGTTACGGGAACCTCGGCCGTGGGAATCAGCCAATGGTCGTTCTCGCGGTATGTGCCCGGCTCATACCCCTGCTCGTCCACACAGCGAAACAGGTCTTCAGCAAACTTCGGCAACTGGCCGGTTCCGAACAGCGACTTGCTGTTCACCATGAAGGGAGGCAGCACCTCCGTATACCCGTGCTCAAGCGTATGAACGTCGAGCATGAAGCTGATGAGCGCCCGCTCCAGCCGTGCGCCCGCGCCCCAGTAC
>JBOGMA010000525.1:0-1636 GCA_050746465.1 Acidobacteriaceae bacterium | reverse complement strand
CAGCAGACGGACGCTCACTGATACGCAACCTGTGATGCTGTGGAACTGAATCGACGTGGCGGGGTGTCGAGAGTGACGGTTGGCTGGTAGCATGTGAGCCATGAACAAGATTGCGCCGTTCCTCTGGTTCAATGACAACGCGGAAGAAGCTGCCGAGTTTTACCTGAGTGTTTTCCCGCACGCACGGAAGGTCGATGAATTTCGGTCCAAGGGAGTGGGCCCGTGGCCGGAGGGGAAGATTGCCACCATCACGATTGAGCTTGAGGGGCAGGAGATGGTGTTTCTCAACGGCGGTCCGCAGTATCAGCTCAATCCCGCCTTCTCGTTTTTTGTCTGCTGCGATTCTCAGGAGGAGATCGACAGCTACTGGGACAAGTTGCTGGAAGGCGGCAAACCCAACGCCTGCGGCTGGCTTACGGATCGGTTTGGGCTGTGCTGGCAGGTTGTGCCGCGCAATATCGGCGAGTTGGTTAGCCATCCCAAGGCAATGGAAGCGATGATGGGGATGATTAAGCTGGACCTGGCTGCGCTGGAAGCTGCTGCGCGGGAGAGCTGAGAGATCTGTCAGAACCCAGGTCTCAAAAACGAGACCCTTCGGCTTCGCTCCGGGCGGGCTCTGGGGCACCCGCAGCCGAATGAAACCCGGAGGTGATCGGCTGCTAGAATCGAGACATGACCGATGCGTATCTCGGAAAGATGCTCGGTGTTGCCTGCGAGACGGCCGACGCGGACGGAGCGACTCTGTTCGTAGTCGAAGGCGCGGTGTTGCGTCCTTACCTTGTCTATCATCTTCCAGTCGAGTACATCGAGGGAATTGGAGATGTTCGGATAGGCACCCAATGCTGCGGTCGCGCAGTTGAACATAAGCGTCCGTGGATTGTGACCGATATGTTATCCGATCCTTTGTTTGCGGATGGCCGTCCCGGCGCGCTGGGCTCTCCTATTCGTGCGGCCTTCTCCGTCCCGGTGATCGACGGGGATACTGTGATTGCATCGCTTGCATGTCATTTCACCCATCCACATTCGCCTTCCGCAGTGGACATAGAACGCAATGAAGCTTTTGCGAAGCTGTTCGCGATCTGTCTTCGTGCCCGCTTCCCTTTGCCGCTCGACCGACCCTATTTTGTGGATTCGGAGCACAGCGCTGGTCGCCCGGACGAGACCATGCATCGCGTGGCCTAGAGCCGTGTCTGACTGATATTCGGGTGAGCCAGAGGACCGCACCACCGGGGCTAAGGCCCTCATTTTCGCGTGCACTTTTCGGCATGGCTAAAGCCATGCCCTGATACAAAACTCCAATTACGCCGACTCGTTAGACACTTCACCCGCGATTCGCTTTCCAAAGCGCGGCTGTTTCCGCTGCGAAATCCTCATAGTTGCGCGGTGCGTGGCCAAGGAGCTTGGTGAGGCGGGCGACCTCTGAATCGGTCGATGCAAAGCCGCGTTCGAAGTAGCCCTCGAACATTACACGAAGGTCGAACGCGCTCCAGGCCGGCATCCTGGTCCGCATTTGTTTCTCCCATTGGTTGAAGTCGTGCCCTGTGTACTTGAACTCCCTGCCCAGCAGCTTGCCCCACAATGCGGCGTTGCCGGGGCCAGTGATCATGGTGGGCGAGACGAGGTCGTAGGTGTGGCC
>JBOGMA010000524.1:0-4166 GCA_050746465.1 Acidobacteriaceae bacterium | reverse complement strand
GCCCCTGACGATTTGTAATGGACTCGAGATTTCGCCTGATGATTACCGCCGTGGCAGCTGTGGAGCGTTAAAACTGTAGTTGATTGAGGATGAAAGCACTTTCCGCTTGCTCGGGCTTGGCCAAATTGTGTAAAGTACAGACGTTAACATTTCACCAACTTTGAGGAGTTCCCCGCTCGAGTTGGAGGTTAAGATGTCTGCCTTAGGCTCCGATAGTGTGCCTATTAAAATCCTGGTTGTAGATGCAGATCAGATGACAGCCCAGCTCCTGGCCGCCGACCTTCGGCGGCGTGTTGAGTTTGAGGTGATCCAGTGCGCTCCGGACGCTGAGAGTATTTCCGATTGTGTCAGTCGCGACAAGCCGGATGTCCTTCTTCTCGGAGCAAAGTCGCGGGAGTTCACGTTCATCGGCCTGCCCATGCTTCGGCGTATTCGCAACGATCATCCGGCCGTTCGATCGATCGTGCTGCTGGAAGATTCCTCGCACAACCTGATAGCGGAGCTGTTCCGGGCGGGTGTCAAAGGCGTCTTTAATCGCGCGGAATATGACTTGCAGCGTCTGTGCCGCTGCATCTTCTGCGTCTCTACTGGTCAGATTTGGGCCAACAGTGAGCAACTGGGATTCGTGCTGGATGCCTTTGCTGAAACGGCGTCGCTGAAGATCTACAGCGCCAATGGGGAAGAACTGCTCACCAGGCGCGAAAAGGACGTTGTCCGGTTGGTTGCCGAAGGCTTGGGCAACCGGGAAATAGCCCAGCAGCTAGGGCTGAGTTCCCATACAGTGAAAAACTATCTTTTCAATGTTTTTGACAAGCTCGGCATTTCGAGCCGCGCCGAGTTGGTGATGTACGTTCTGTCGAATAGCGACAATTCCGTCTCAGCGTCGGACGGTGAAGCGCCGCGGGGATTGACAAAGAAACAGCTCCAGGTGGTTCGTTCCCAGCGTGAGCCGCAATTTCCGGCGGCTGAGGTGGAAAAGCGGTTGGCGGCAGGTTAGATTCTCGTTCAGGTCTCCGAGGCGCGAGTCTTGCATTCAATCCGCAACCGGGGCGCGTGCCCGTCTGCATCGCTTCAGACTATCCGCGTACTCGACTCCTTTTCCGTTGCCACGCGCCTCTCTGACTTGGCAAATCCAGCGAGATTGAGCAGACTTAAAGAATCATATCCATGCTGGAATCCGGATGCAGCTTTTTGTGGCGGGTGTTAATCGCGGGCCTGCTGTTGCTTTCACCTGCTCTTGCGCAGCGGGCGTCCGGCGCTGCCGGGTCGCCCCAGACCTCGGGAGCGGCGACATTTGTGGACATTACCGCGCAGAGCGGAGTTCATTTTCAGGGCAAGGCTTCGCATACTTCGAAAAAATATCTGCTGGAAACAATGGGCTCAGGCGTGGCGCTGTTTGATTGCGATAACGATGGGCGGCTGGATATTTTCTTTGCGAACGGCGCGCCGCTCAGCGACCCGACGCCAGTGGGGACGATTCCGCAGAAAACCGGGCCGGAGTATTGGGACCGGCTGTACCACCAGAAGCCCGACGGTACGTTTGAAGACGTGACGGAGAAGTCCGGTCTGAAGGGAACCGGCTATGACTTCGGCGTGGCTGTGGGTGACTACGACAATGACGGTAAAGAAGATTTGTATGTGACCGGCTACGGCGGGAATCATCTGTATCACAATAACGGGAACTGCACTTTTACCGATGTGACAAAGTCGTCGGGTACGGGTGGCGGCGGATGGTCAACCAGCGCGGCGTGGGTCGACCTGGACAATGACGGCCTGCTTGACCTGGTGGTGCTGCGCTACATGAAGTGGGACTTCAACGATATCTATTGCGGCGAGCACAAGCCGGGATATCGCGCGTACTGCCACCCCGATCTCTTCCAGCCTGAGACGCCGCTGGTCTACCACAATGACGGGCACGGGCACTTCACTGAAGAAGCTGCGAAGATTGGGCTGGACGAGCCGGGCAAGGGGCTTGGCATCGGCGTGGCGGATTATGACCGCGACGGGCATATCGATCTGTTTGTCGCGAACGACTCAATGACCGAATTTCTTTACCACAACAAGGGCAACGGGACGTTTGAGGAAGACGGGCTGCTGTCGGAAGCTGCAGTGGACGGCGACGGGCGCACTTACGCCGGAATGGGCGTGGTGTTTCAGGACTACAACAACGACGGCTGGCCTGATCTGCTGGTGACGGACCTGGCGAATCAGAAATATGCGCTGTACCAAAACAACAAGGATGGAACATTCAGTTACGCCAGCTACACGTCAGGAGTGGCGGGCGCAACGCTGCTGCATTCAGGCTGGGGAACGGGATTTCTGGATTACGACAACAGCGGGCGGAAGGACATCATTATTGCGCAGGGACACGACATCGACAATATTCAGTTGAGCTATCCGCAATTGCATTACAAAGAGCCGATGCTGCTGCTGCGGAATGTGGGCGATGGGAGGTTTGTGGATATCTCCGCTGAATCGGGCGCGGTGTTTCACCAGCGATGGGCAGGACGTGGCTTGGCGATTGGAGACCTCTTCAACGATGGGCACGAGGATGTGGTGGTTTCCACCAACGACGGGCCCGGGTATGTGATTCGCAACGAGACGCCGACGAAGAATCACTGGATCACGCTGAACCTGGTGGGTCACACGAGCAATCGCGACGCGGTGGGAGCGGTGATCAAGGTGACAACCTCAAAGGGTCCGCAGTGGTGGACGGTTTCGACGACGGGAAGCTATTGTTCGGCGAACGATAAGCGGGCGCACTTCGGGCTGGGCGCGGATACGGAAGCAAAGTCGATTGAGATTCAGTGGCCGAGTGGGATTCATCAGGTGCTGACGGATGTGAAGGGCGATCGGATTCTGCGGATTGATGAGCCGGCGCGGTCGGCGTCAGCTTCAGCAGCGGTAAAACCGAAGTAGAGGAGAGCGATGGGCGGCGATCCTTACGATCTGGAGCGGTTTGTAGAAGCGCAGCGCGGGGTGTTTGATGAGGCCTGCGCGGAGCTGCGGCGCGGGCGTAAGACAGGGCACTGGATTTGGTTTATTTTTCCGCAGATTGCAGGGCTTGGCTTCAGCGCGATGAGCCAGCGGTATTCGATTCAGTCGCTCGATGAGGCGCGAGCGTATCTGGCGCACCCGGTACTCGGTCCTCGTCTGCGCGAAATTTGTGAAATCGTGAACGGAATCAAGGGCAACACCGCGCACGAAATTTTCGGATCGCCGGATGATATGAAGCTACGATCGTCGATGACACTGTTCGCGCACGCGACTGAGGATAATGGCTTATTTGTCGAAGTGCTGCGGAAGTATTTTGGCGGGGTGGAGGATGCGCGGACGCTGGATCTGATGGGTCCCGGGAGCGCCGGCTGAACCGGTATCAATATTGGCCGAAAGAATAGAGGCCGGTGCGAATGTAACGATCGCATCGGCCTCGAATTCTTGCTTGCAACTAGACCAGTTCCGCCAGCGGGAATGACCGGTGAATGCGTGGCGGCTCGAGATAGTGCTGGCGATGCGTCGTCACCAGGAATTTGGTGAAGCCGGTATTTTCGTCGGGCAGGTTGTACTTTTTCTGCAAATCCACTCCATCCATTTCCTTGCGGATTTTGTCGAACAACTGCCCGGACGGCGCGAAGCCGATGAAGTGGACTCCGGGCTTCGGCGTGGGGCTGACGGGCCCGTTCGCATCAAACTCGAAGGGATTTTCTACGGTATCAAAGTCCTGCCGGAGAAAGATGACTGTTCCCTTGGGAATGCGCTCTCCATAGACGGTGGTCGTATCTTTGTCCACACGCGAGAGGAACTGCATCTGGGCGTTGTGGCCGAGAATCTTGCGCGTCTTCGCGTCATCCTCAAGCTCGTCCTTGAAAGTGACTGTTTCGGGGCCCTGGGCGGGGGAAAGAATCTCCTCGCCTTCGGTGCGGCGGGCATGGAACATGCGCTGCAGGCGGCCGGGATGATCGAGTTTGTACCAGCCTTCCAGATCAATCGCGATGTGCGAAAGGTGCATCATTGTGCCATTGGCGAAGTAGCTTTCCGGGGTCTGGTCGGTATAGCCGGGGATCGTTTCAAAGCTGGGCAGCGTGCCTTGCGCCAGTCCGTGGACATGGCTGGAGGTGAAGCCCATGAAGAGCATGGCGCCGGTGGGGATCTTCTCGGCGCCGGGA
>JBOGMA010000523.1:0-3641 GCA_050746465.1 Acidobacteriaceae bacterium | reverse complement strand
GCTGACCTGCATTGCCTTCTACGCGAGGCGGATATTCCGCGTTATTCGAAAATGGACCTTCCGTGGATCAAAATCATGCTGAGTTTTGATCCACAAATGCATTTTCCCCCGGAACATGCATTCACTGATGCGCAGCGAACGCGAGAAGTCTCGTACATTGGTTCCCCCTATGAACAACGACCGGCATTTCTGCTGAGTCTCGCGCAGGAGCACATGCTTCCCGTTTTCATCAATGGCAATCGCTGGCTTCGTGTGCTTACGCGGGACGAACTGCGGCACTTCAGCCTCGGCGGAAACCTGGATGGTCGATATTACCGTGAAGGAATCTGGCAATCAAAAATCAATCTGAGTTTCGTAACAAAAGATAATGAAGAGGATATTGCGCACAAAACCGTGGAAATTGCCGCTTGCGGCGGCTTTCTGATGGCGCTGCGCACCCCGGGCCACCAGGCCATCTTCAAAGAAGATCGCGAAGCCGTTTTTTTTTCATCGGTTGAGGAATGTGCCGACAAGTGCCGCTTCTACCTGGCACGTCCAGACCTGCGCGAAACCATCGCCGCTCGGGGGCACGACCGGGCAATCGGCAGCGGATACGACAATGATACGCAGCTTGCGCGGGTGCTCAATCGGCTCGATGGCAAAAGGGACTAATGGATCTTCTATCCTGGTAGCGTTTTCTTAAACCCTCACGTTTTTAAAGCCCGAGTCCGCCGTCAACGCCGAGAATCTGCCCGGTAATGAAGTGCGGTCCCGTCGCAAAAAACATCACCGCTTCAGCCACTTCCTGTGCGCTGCCGTTCCGCTGCATCGGCGTTTTCCGCGCAAACTTCTCATACTCCGCCGCCACCTCGCCCTGCACAATCATCCCCGGAGCCACGCAGTTCACGCTGACTTCCGGAGCAAAGGCCTTGGACATGGTACGGGTAAGCATGTGCAGCGCCGCTTTTGAAGTGCAGTAGTGCGCATGTGTTGGCCACGGGTGCGTTCCACCGAGCGAGCCCAGGTTAATGATTCGTCCCCGCCCCGCTTTCAGAAATGGCAGCGCCGCCTGCGCAGCCAGAAACGGCGCGCGGGTATTGATATCGAACATCTCATCCCACTGCTCAACGGAAATCTCTTCCATCGCCGCCGTCTCAAACCGCCCCGCATTGTTCACCAGAATATCGATGGCGCCAAACTCCGCCGCAATCTTTCGGACCGTCTCGCGAATGCTCTCCGGCTCCCGCAGCTCCGTTTGTACAGCCGCCGCGCGCACTCCAAATTTTTTAAGGTCACAGACAGTCTGTTCCGCCTGCTCCGCTGATTCCCGATAAGTAATGGCTACGCTGGCCCCGTTTTCAGCCAGCGCCAGCGCGGTTACGCGCCCGATGCGTTTCGCCGCGCCCGTCACCAGCGCTACCTTTCCTTGCAACTTGCTCATGCAAATAGTGTAGCGGCAGAGACAGCCCAGCCGTTTGCGGCAACATCCAACTCAACTTGCTACCATCCATACGATGACTCTCCGCCGTACCGAAACTCTTGTCAGGATCGCGCTTTTTGTGGCGATGTTTGTCGTCTGCCTGAATGCCTGGCTTGCGTTCCGGTCAGTACAGGTTTTGGACGAAAGCCAGTACTGGGTCGCCCACACCTGGCAGGTCATCAATACTCTGGAGCGCATCATCAGCTCCATGAAGGACGTGGAAAGCGGCGACCGCGGATACCTCCTCACCGGCAATCCAGCCTATCTCGATCCCTACACCACTGCCTCTCGCGATATCCCTCGCGAATTTCATCAACTCCTTACCCTCACGGCGGACAATCCCACGCGCCAGGCCGAGATCGCCAAAATGCGCGCTCTCATCGACAGTCGCCTTGCGGTCCTCCAGTCCGGCATTGACAAATTCCGCGCCGGGCAAACCGACAGAGCCGGCCTGCTCAACCAGAGCGGCACCGGTAAAGCGGAGATGGATCAACTGCGCGCGATGACTACTTCCATGCAGAATGAGGAGCGAACTTTGCTCGTGCAGCGGGTCGCAAAATCCCGCAGCGCCAAAATCGACTCTCAACTGACAATCCTCATCGTCAGCATCATCGACATTTTGCTCATCACGCTCATCCTCTGGCTGCTCAACCGCGAGCGGGCACTGCGCCAGAAGACTCTTGCAACTGCCGATCGGCTGTCTAAATTGCAGACCATCAGTGACATTGCCCTCACGCAGCTTGCTTTTTCCCAACTCGTGTCCTCTCTTCTTGATCGCCTGCGCAGCGTCATCCGCGCCGACGCGGTTGTTTACTGCAAATGGCAGAATGGAGAAATTGAAGTAGCCCAGTCGAGTGGAGTTGCCGCCAACCCCGGCCAGAAAATCAAGCTTGAACCTGAGGATCCCCTTCATCGCGCCGCGCGCGACCGCCATCTTCTCACTCTCGACGGAGCAGCCGCGCATTCCATTCCCCTGGAGAATATGCGGCGCGAAATGGAGGCCATTCTCGTCCTGCCAGTGACCTCCGCTGGGGTAGTCGCCGCCTTGCTGGTGGCCGGACGCCGCGATCACCTCCCATTCGACGACCAGGATGAAGACCTGCTCGGCGTCGTCGCCGACCGCATCGGAATGGCTCTCGACCGCGCCAACGCTTATGAAGCCGAACGCGAGGCCCGCCAGTTGGCAGAGAAAAATGCTGAACTGGCCGAAAAGAATGCAGAGGAGGTCCGATCGCTCAATGCCGAACTGGAGGAGCGCGTTCAGCTTCGCACCTCCGAACTGGAAGCCAGCAATCGCGAGTTGGAAGCCTTCAGCTATTCCGTATCGCATGACCTCCGCGCCCCGCTCCGTTCCGTTGACGGATTCAGCCTCGCCCTGGAAGAAGACTTCGCTTCCGCGATGAACGATGAGGGCCTTGACTATATCCGTCGCATTCGCGCTGGAGTCCAGAAGATGGGCCAACTCATTGATTCGCTCCTGCAACTCTCCCGCATCACGCGCGCTGATCTCATCCGGGAACACGTGGACGTCTCCGAACTAGCCAACGACGTTGCCCGCGATCTCCGCGCCTCGCACCCGGGTCGTAATCTCACCTTTCGCGTCGAGCCTGGGCTTGAGGCCGAAGCAGATCCCCGCCTCTTGCGCGTCGCGCTGGAAAACCTGCTCGGGAATGCGGTGAAATTCACCGCCAGAAAGCCCGAGGCCATCATCGAAGTGGGCCGCTCGCCGGAAACCGGCGAGTTCTTCATCCGTGACAACGGCGCCGGCTACGATATGCGCTACGCCAACAAGCTTTTCAATGCTTTCCAGCGCCTCCATGGCGATAGAGACTTCCAGGGCTCAGGCATTGGACTGGCTACCGTTTCTCGCGTTATTCACAGGCATTTGGGAACCATCCGCACAGAAGGCGAAGTCGACCAGGGTGCCACTTTCTGGTTTACGGTAGGATAAGGAGATATGGCTGAGCCGACAAAGATGATCCTCCTCGTCGAAGACGATCCGGACCATGAGCTGCTGACCCTTCGCGCCCTGCGGAAATCCAATATCGCTAATGATATTCGTGTCGCGCGCGACGGTGAAGAAGCCGTCGATATGCTTTTCGGATCAGACGACAGCCCTCCGGCCGTAAATCCTCAGGTCATTTTGCTCGATCTCAAATTACCCAAAATCGACGGTCTCGAA
>JBOGMA010000522.1:0-3148 GCA_050746465.1 Acidobacteriaceae bacterium | reverse complement strand
ATACCCGATGGATTCAATTCGGCGCCTTCAGCCCCATCCTCCGCACCCACACCACCCAGAACCCCGATTCCGAACGGCGCATCTGGGCCTATCCTGAACCGTATTCCAGCATCATGCGCAAAACCTTCCAGCTCCGCATGGCCTTGCAGCCCTACATCTATACGGAAGCCCGCCGCACCTATGACACCGGCGTCGCCTTCCTCCATCCGCTCTATTATGACTGGCCTGACGCCGACGCCGCCTACACCAGCAAAGGCGAATACGTCTTCGGCAGTCAGATGATCGTCGATCCCGTCACCAGGCCTGTCGACGACGCCACGCAACTCGCCCAGCAGTCCGTCTGGATTCCTTCAGGCGAATGGATCGAGCGCGCCACCGGCAAGCACTTCACCGGCCCGTTCCAAACCACTCGCAGCTTCTCCATCAGCCAAATTCCCGTCTACCTCCGCGCCGGAGCCATCGCTCCCATGCAGCCGCCTATGCTGCACACCGGCCAAAAGCCTGTCGATCCCCTCATCCTCAATATCTACCCGCTCAACAATCACCAGACCAGCGCCTACAAGCTCTACGCCGACGCCAGCGACTCCCGCGCCTACGAGCGCAACATCTGCACCTGGACCCCCATCACCGGGACACAAAACGGTGACCAGCTTACCATCCACATCGCGCCTGTAGAAGGCAGCTACCCCGGCAGCATCACCGAGCGTGCCTATCAACTCCGCTTGCCCGCCGACTGGCCGCCAGAATCCGTCACCGTCAACGGGCAGCATCTCGCATTCGCCGGCCAGGACCCGACAAAAATTGGCTGGCGCTACGAAGGCAACACGCTCACCACCGTCATCACCACGCCACGTTATTCCGTGCACACGCCGGTTCAAGTTGAGGTGCGCCGCGCATCCGGCTCAGCCGCTTCTCTCGCGCAACTCGACGGCTTCGCCGGCTCCATCGAACGCCTGCGCGAAGCATATGACACGCTCAACGCGCTCTCCCCCTACGCCTGGTCGCCAGACCCGCTCATCAAAGCTCTGCAAACCGGAGACCGCATCTCCTACCATCCTGAAAATTCGCAAAAAGAAATTGCGAGCTTCCCGCAAACCTACTTGGAAGCCCTTACCGATGTACAGAATCTGGTGAACGCAGCCAACGTTCCCGACGACGAACTCAACAAACGGCTCGAACACGACCACGGCTTCGGCGGAACCACCAACCCCGCCGCGCGCTACAAGCTCGGGCTCAACCGCGCTCTGGCCATGCTCAAAGACTGCCAGCCCAGCACTAACAACGCAACGCAGTAGCAAAAGCCTGAAAACAAATGGGCCCTCCCGACCAAAGGGAGGGCCACCAAAGTTAGTTCCGGAATTGCGCGAAGCGCGTACGCCCGTGCGGCCAGCACCGCGAAGCGCGTATGCCTGGACGGCCAGTCCCCCGGGGCCCCCGCGGACAGGTCTTCGTCCGTGGGGTGGTTAGAACATCATGCGCATGCCCAACTGCATCCTGCGCGGAGGATCATAGCTCGTGACCTGCCCAAAATCCGGGCTGCCCAACGTGCTGTCCACATACGATCCATTCGCGTGGTTCAGCACATCGAACGAGGCAACCGAAACTCCGATGGCTGGGCTCTTGTCCGCCTTCGCCGGATTCAGTTTGAAGTCATATCCCCACCGCAGGTCAAGATCGGCGTAATCCGGCCCAATCTCCGAGTTCCTCGCAACCCCCGCGGGCCGCGCATTGAACAGATTCGTACCGTAGGTATCCGCGCCCGTGTTGATGCTGTACGGCGAGCCGCTGTTCGCAAACACGCCCACGCCCAGGTTCAGCAGGTGCTTCGGATTAATCGCTCCATAAAACCCAAAGTGATTCCGCCGCTGCCAACTCGCCGGCCCCCATTCCGCATCCGGGTCGCGCTGATTCTGTGGAAAGAACCAGAACCCGTCCGTGTTGTTCGCATAGTGACTCCACGTGTACCACGCAAATCCGGTAAACCGCTTATTGAACCGCCCGCGATAATTCACATCCAGCGCCGACCCAATCTGCGTTCCCTCTGACTGAATCTGCCGAATCTGCGAGTACGCGGGATTCGGCCGCACTGAATAATCCGGCCCCAGCGGTGCGTTCACGTCGATCGAGCGATACTGGTCCGCACCGCGATTCATGCGTCCGCCAACCGACAGCGTTCCCTTCTCGCCCACCCTGCGCTCCAGCGAAAGCCCATACTGAATCGAGTAAGGCGTACGCAGCCCGGGAGCCAGCGTCTCCAGCGATGGCACAAACGTCGTCGTGTCCACGCAATCGCTGATCGGATAGCACAAGGGCTGCTGCTTCGACGAAACCTGAAGTAACCGCTCCTCAGCGCGCCCGTACCGAGCCAGATCCAGCAACGGCCCGCCGCCGGTGCGGTCATAATACATACCGCCGCCGCCGCGCAGGACCATCGCGTGCTTCTGGTCCCACACCCACGCAAACGAAACGCGGGGTGAAAAGTTATTCAAATCCTGGTCCTGGAAATTCTGCCAGTCATACCGCAGGCCCGGCGTCACCGAGAACCACGGCGTCAGCTTGATCTGGTCCTGAACAAACCCGCCCAGCTCGTCCTGGTTGTAGACAAACCGCCGCTGCCCTTCCTTCACCGAATATCCCGAAGGGTTCCCAGCCTGCTGGTTCTGGATCGCCGTCGTCACGACCGTCGTGCCGTCCGCCGCGTAGGTCGGGCTGAACGTATAGCTCCCGTCGCGATCCGTATTGTCTTCAAACACGTGCCGGCTCAGGTGCGGCACGTTAATGCCAAACTTGATCGTGTGCGGACCCATCGTCCACGTCATCAGGTCCTGCGCCCGCAGCACATACTCCGTCGAAAGCTGATCGTTCTGCGCGCTCCCGCCCACGTAGTTCCCGTTCACCACAATCTTCGGACCCTCCTGCACATCCGAAATCGGGTCCCAGTGCCGCTCCATTACAATCGACGCTTCATTCAGCGCCCGTGCCGAAAGAATGTAGTTGTGATGAAGAACCACATCGTCCTCGCGCCCTTCCGTGTTGAACCCCGCCTCCGGAAGTGTCTGGTTCCCCACGCCCTCAAACCGGTTCGACGTGTCCTGATACGCATACATCAGCGACGCGCTCTGCTTGTCCGTAATCTGGTGCCCCACCT
>JBOGMA010000521.1:0-11737 GCA_050746465.1 Acidobacteriaceae bacterium | reverse complement strand
TTTTCTCTTCGATCACGGTGCCGTCGATGTCGTCCGCGCCAAAGCGCAGCGCGATCTGCGCGATCTTGGCCGTCATCATCTGCCAGTAGGCTTTGATGTGCGGAAAATTATCCAGCAGCAGTCGACTCACCGCGATCTGCCGAATGTCGGTCAGCCCCGTCGTCTTTGGAAGGTGCTGCAGCGGCGTATGGTCGGGATGAAACGCCAGCGGGATAAACGTCTGGAACCCGTGCGTCTCGTCCTGCAGCGCCCGCAACTTCACCAGATGATCCACCCGGTCCTCATCGTTCTCAATGTGCCCGTACAGCATCGTGGCATTCGACTTCAGCCCCGCCTGATGCACCATGCGCGCCGTCTCCAGCCACTCGTCGCCGTCAATTTTGTGGTCGCAGATGATGTGCCGCACGCGGTCGGTAAAAATCTCCGCGCCGCCGCCCGGCATGGAGTCCACGCCCGCGTCTTTCAGCTTGGCCAGAGTCGCGGGGATCGACAGTTTCGCCCGGCGCGCCAGGAACGCGATCTCCACCATCGTGAACGCCTTGACGTGAACCTGCGGAAACCGCTCCTTCAACCCGTGAATCAGGTCCAGGAAATACTCCAGCGGCAAATCCGGATGCAGGCCGCCGACGATATGGAACTCCGTCACCGCTTCCGTGTAGCCTGACGCCGCCGTCTCCCACGCCTGCTCCAGCGACATGGTGTACGATCCATCCGCGCCCTTCGTGCGCCCAAAAGCGCATAGCTTACAGGCGGCCACGCAAACATTCGTGGGATTGATATGCCGGTTCAAATTGAAATACGTCACATCGCCGTGCAGCTTCTCGCGAACATAATTCGCCAGCCACCCCACGGCGAGAACGTCCGGCGAGCCGTAAAGGACAAGACCGTCCTCAAAGCTCAGGCGCTCGCCCGCCAGCACTTTCGCGGCAATCGGCTCCAACCTCGCATCATCGGTGGAGAAGGCTCTAGGCTCTGTCATTTTCAAACGTCTCCTCAACACTTTGATGATAATTCACCCGGTGCGGTACCGAAACATTTGTCCTTCCCGGCTACGCAGCAGCGCGTCCGGCTGTTACCATTCGTCAGGAACACTTCATACCTGCATCGCAGTACATAGGATTTGTTCATTGTTCGTTGTTCAAAAATTTTTCATCCGCCTTGTTCTCTTTGCCGCTCTCGGCGCTTTCCTTTTGCCTGCCGCTTCCGCCTCTCAGAAAGAACCGGCCACCAGGCCCGCTGCCTTTCCGCACATCACTTCCTACAGCCTCTCCAAAACCAAGCTGAACCTCCCCGGCGACTTTGCAGGAAAAATCGATCTGCTGCTTATCTCCTTCCAGCCCGAGCAGCTAACCCAGATCAGGACCTGGATGACGACGGCTGAAGGCCTGCAGCACACCAATTTCAACTTCCGCTGGTATCAACTTCCTGTTTCAGACCCGGAAAATTTTGTCTTCCGCTGGTGGAACAACTCCTCGATGCGCAGCGACGACTCCGATCCGGAAACCTGGCCCTGGATTGTTCCGCTCTATGTCGACAAAAACCATTTCCGGCACGCCCTGCAGATTCGCAGCGAGCGCGACGTCGTAGTCCTTCTGGTCAACAAGCAGGGGAATATTCTATGGCGCGCTGAAGGGCCGATCACCCCGGAAAAGCGCGCGTCGCTTCTCGCCGCCGTAGCCGCGGCCAAATAGTCACTGAAGGGCCAGACTCATGGTCAAGGCGTCCAGCTTGCCGAGGTAGTAGCCAGGGATCCGCCCCGTCTGTGTAAAGCCAAGCTGCTCATAAAATGCGATTGCTCCGGCATTGTCCACGGCAACTTCCAGCCGCAGCAGGGCTGCCTCAACTTCGCGACAGCAGCCGAGCACCGCATCCATCAGCAGTCGCCCTACGCCGTGCCTGCGCTGCGCCTCAGCCACGTCGATGGTGATGATATGTCCGGCCCGCCGTCCTTTTTGAAACTGAAACTCCACAATCGCAAAGCCCGCAATTTCCCCATCGCGCTCGGCAACGATGGAAATTGATTGAGGGTGGAACAGGAAATACTGCAACTCCCCTTTGGAGTATGCGATACCGGGCCTGAAACAGGCCCGGTCCAACGCGAGCAGAGCGTTCAAATCTTCACGCTCTGCGCGTCGGAGGCGAATATTATCGATGCGCTTGTTCGGCAACGGTAATGTGCTTAGATTGCGGTTGCACGACCACTCCGTCATAGAGCGAAGCTCCCACCAGATGTCCATCGACCGAATGGACCATCCGCACTTTCCAACCGGTGTTCCACCATTGCCAGGACTTGTTGTCGGGATTCATCGCGAAAACCAGATTGGAATCCCGGGAAGCGATGATCACCCCGCTTAAAGCCGCATCGTAATCAATACTATCGATGTCGCTCACCGGCAGATCGGCAACTTTCTTCCAGCTTTGGCCATGGTCCTCGCTGTAAAAGGCGCCTTCGCGTCCACCCACCCAGAGCGCTCCGCTCGGCGTGGTTGCCAACCCGCCCACTGTTGTCAAACCGGCGGGCAGAGGCAGACTGTTCCAATGCGCGCCGCCATCCTCGGAAAGTCGGAGGCCGTTCCACTGCGCTGCAAAGGCCACGCCATCGTGAGCATCCACAAAGCGATATCCTCGCCCGTCGGGCGAAGGCCCGGCCCAGGTTTTCCCCTGGTTGGTGCTGCGATAGACCCCGTCCGCGGCGGCCGCAAACCAAACCGGCCCGCTCAGCGACAGATCGTTAACTTGCGAATCGATGGTCGATGTCCTGGAGCCCTCGACAATCGTCCGTTTCTCACGCTTCCCGTGCCGCTTTACGTAAACGGTTCGGGTCTTCACGTTCAGCACATGGTTTTGCGGCTCCCACCGCCCGCTGCTCCAGCGAAATATTCCGCGATTCGTTCCGGCAAGAATCACTCCATCGCTCGCCTGCGCCAGGCTGAATACGTCACTGCCGGCCAATCCATCGCTTCGTTGCGTCCAGGTTTCTCCGCCATCCGTGGTTACAAATACGCCGCCGTAAATCTTGTCATTCACCACACCGGCATAGATGGTTCCGGGGTGTTTTTGGTCGGCGAGCAGCGCCCTCACCTGTCTCTGCGAAAAGCCACGATTCGACGCAACGAAGTTCGCTCCCGCATCGTTGCTTGCCATCACGCCGCTGCGATCGGTCGCCAGAAGAACCCGGCTCGGGTTTTGCGGGTCAATGTAAATGTCATTGATGATGAGATTCGGGCTGCTCTTGCGTGCCCAGTTCGTACCGCCGTCCTTGGTCTTGTACAGCCCCTCGGTAGTTCCGGCATATACGATGTCCCGGTTCTTCGGGTCCTGCGTCAGCACGCGCGTGCGGCGCGCAGTGGAAGGAATGCCCTGTACTTTGCGAAACAGTTCCCCGCCAGTCGCGCTCTTGTAGATTCCCGAACAGGCGCTCAGGTACAGCGTGCCGGGAAATTTCGGATCGAGCAAAATTGAGAAGACATCGGAGTCGACGATGAGGCCCTGCTTGATGTTGTGCCAGGTCGCGCCGCCGTCCGTCGTTTTCCAGGGCAGATGCCATGTACCGGCATAGACAATTCGCGGATCGGTGGGATCAATCGCGATTGACTCCACTTTTTGAATCTCTCCACTGCCCGCGGGGCTGATCTGCCGCCAGTGCATGCCGGCATCCTCGCTCTCAAAGACGCCTTCGATCGCGCCTGCGACCAGAATTTTAGGGTTGGAAGGAGCCTGCGCCAGCGCGCGCACGGACTTCCCCTGAATCCCCGGGCTTGAAACCCAACTTTTGCCGCCATCATGGCTGATGTAGACCCCGCCATCCATGCGGTCCATCCTCCAGACGCCCGCATACAGCGTCCGAGGATCCGCTTCATCGACAACCAGATTGTCCACCACAAGATCATCCACCTCACCTACCTGCGAGAGCCTCGTCCAGGTGGATCCATCGTCCGCGGACTGATAAATCCAGCTATTCGAGGTGCCCAGGTAGATGTGGTGCGGGTCGGCGGGGCTGGAAGCAAAGGAACGCGCATCGCCGCCTTCAGGGCCGACCGTGGCCCAGTGAAAAGTCGTTGCTCGGGCGGGAACCGGCAGAAGCATCACAAGGGTTCCCAAACCCAGGAGGAGGGAGGAAAACAGTTTTGGGTTCATAGCCTTCCTATTGCACGCGCTCTTCCACATGGTTCGATGATAAGCGTCATGTTACTGCTTTTCCATTGACGATGCGGGTTCTGGTAACTCCCTTATCACCCACGTCAGGGAAGCCGATACGCCGCATCCGGCTGACGAAAAAAGGCCGTCCGGAATTTCCGGACGGCCCTTTCATGAAACAGGGTTTCAGGTTTACTTGGTAGCGCTGGACGCCGCCTTGTGATGATGCACGCGGTGATGGTGCGCTTGCGCCCTGCTGCGGGGCTGCACCTTCACCGTCGACTCGTTCACCGGCGTCGTTCCAGTCACGTCGTTGTCGAAGTTCGCTCCCGACGGAACCAGGTAGTTCTGGACCTCGTTCTGCCCGGAGTTATCTGTCCGCACCGAGATGCGGCTCGGATCGATGCCCTTCTCGGTCACCAGATAGTTCTTCGTGTTCACCGCGCGCTCCGCCGCCAGGGTGTCGGCGGACACTTGATGGCGATGGTGACGACCACGCGCTTCAGGCACGGGGGCAGAGTTGCCCACGAGAACCAGAGTCGCATCGGAAGAACGCTGGAGGTTCAGTGCAACATCATCCAGGCAGCCCTTCGCGTCGTTGTCAACGCGGGTCGGACGACGCTTGTCATGGTTGAACTGAATCGAGCACAGCGTTTGCACCTTGGGAGCCGGCGGCGGCGGCGGCGCGGCCACATCCACTGTGGTCGTCGACGATGCCGTCTGACCCTTATCGTCAGACACGTTGCAGGTTACGGTGACGGTTCCAGCCGGAGCGCCGGTTGTTGCCAGCGTCGCCGTATTGCCAGTTCCGTTGATCGATCCTGCGGAAGCCTGGTAGCTGTAGGTCAGAGGACGATTCTGCGGGCTTACGCCGGTCGCGGTAATCGTCGAGCTGTCGCCCGGATTCACCTGCGTCGGGTTCGCCGAGCAGCTGACCGTCGGAGGCTCAAACTGCTTCACCGTGAACTGCGCGGTGCAATCCGCGGACTGGCCGACTTTCTTGCCTTCGGTCACATGGCCGGTAACCGTGTAGCTGCCCGGAGCCAGGTTGCCGGTCTGCACCGTAGAGGTCGATTCAGTACCGTTCGCACCTTCGCCTGTCCAGCTGTAAAGCGCCTGCTTCTTGGGATTCAGGTTCGTCGCCGTTCCTGTGATCGTGACCGGCTCGCCGGGATAGACCGAAGCGGGGTTTGCCGAGCAGGCATACGCCACCGGCGGAGGCGGCACGATGTTGCCGAATTTGAAGACCAGTCCGGTGCTCAGCCGCGCCACGCCGGCGTTCAGCCTGCCGCCTGTGATGAACTGCGGCCCGAAGTTCACATGGAAGTATTCATAATCCGCTTGAAAGAGCCGGATCCCGAGATGATGATTGAACCACGGCGTGTCATAGTCCAGACCGCCGCCGGCCGTCAGAGCCGGACCCCAGGTGTAAGCATGGACCACAATAGGTTCCTCGTTCGGACCACCGAAACGCGTGGCTCCAGCCAATCCGTGGACGAAGGGAATAATGGCGTCTGACTGGAACGGGAACCGGAAAATGATGCCGGCCTGCATGGTCTGGAACCCGTCGTTCTTCCCTTCCTGGTGGTTTCCATACTCAATCTGCCCGCCCACATAGCGGTTAAAGTAATAAGCCCCGCTCGCAAGCACACCCATATCCACAGCATCGGGTTTCGAAGCAAAATACGTTCCGTCCGAGAGCGGCGTTTCCACCGTACCTTTTGGAGCGGCATAAGAGTACCCGGCAAAGATATCGACTCGGGACAACGGCGGCTCGCCAGGAGCCGAAGGTAAGGACGTGGAACTCTGCCCATACATGCCGGTGGCGCCCAAACCTACAACGCACCCGGCCAGCAGAATCCGGCTTAATGAACTGAACAAACGAAAATGCATGCGCATATCCTCCGCAACCTTTGGGAAGTCATACAAACAAGAACTTACGGCTTATGGAATTAAGCCCGCGAAATATAAATGAGCAAAGAACGCTCAAGAACCACAAGTCTCAGCCTAGCACAGTTTACACGGTCAGAGAGTAAATTTTTCAACGAGTTGCCCAAAAATACATCCTCTTGCGCCCAAAATTCTGACATGGCTTTTCGACTCGCTTGACCGGCAACGGGGATGCGCACTTTGCAGCCAAAATTCAGCGCGCGAACCTTGACCTGCACCCCTATTGCAGGTTCAGCACTTTTTTGAAGCTGCCCTTCTCGTGCTGAATCTTCTCCTGCAGCAAGGTAATGGCGTAAATCAACTGCTCCGGACGCGGCGGGCAGCCCGGCACGTACACATCCACCGGGATAATCTGGTTCACTCCCTGCAATAGCGCGTAGTTATTGAATACGCCGCCAGAGGTGGCGCACGCTCCCATCGAAATCACCCACTTCGGCTCGGGCATCTGGTCATATAACCGCCGGATCACAGGAGCCATCTTCTGCGATACCCTTCCCGCAATCACCATCAGATCCGACTGCCGCGGCGAGGGGCGAAACACCTCAGCGCCGAACCTCGCCACATCGAACCGCGAGGCTCCCATCGACATCATCTCAATCGCGCAGCACGCCAGCCCGAACGTCATCGGCCAAATCGAGTTTTTCCGAACCCAGTTGATGGCCGAATCCAGAGAGGTGAGAAAAATACCTTCCCGCTGATCGTATCCGTAACTTACTTCGCTGACCTTTTCCTGGTTTTTGGCGCTGCTCTGGAGCGCTCCGAAAAGATACCTGTCATGCATCATTTCTGCCATATCTTCACTATACCGCGACCAGTCGACGATATTCATCGCACGCGTCCTGATCCGCCTCGCCTATAAGTTGGAACAATCCCGCCCATCAATTTTCTGAATATGCGCCCTAACTTCAGCCATCCGCCGTTACGCTGAAATCGCAACCCGGTCTGACAATTTGGTTCTGATGAATCCGGGCTCTTAAAAAGGTACCTGCCCCGATTCGAAGACCCAACCCTGCGAATGGCTGGCTGCGGCGAGCCGCTTCCGCCAAGTCGCATAGCGATAGACATTGTTTGAGGTGCCATGCGTTTTCGAGTGATAAAGTTCGTCTTCCTGCTCGCGCTGTTCCCCGGCTGTCTTCTGGCCGCGCAAGCCAACGCGAGTCCGGCCGCGACGGCGGCGCAAATAACCCAGCTCCAGCAGCAGGTCGCCCAGGCCCAGTCCTCGGCAGATAATTCCTGGATGCTGGTCAGCGCCGCCCTGGTCCTGATGATGACGGGCCCCGGTCTGGCACTCTTCTACGGCGGACTGGTGCGCCGCAAGAACGTGCTGTCCATCTTCATGCAGTGCATCGCCATGATGTCCATCATCACGGTTCTCTGGGCCGTCCTCACTTACAGCCTCGCTTTCGATTCCGGGGTTGCGTTCATCGGCGGCCTGCACCATCTGTTTCTACATGGGGTCGGCCTCGCGCCGGACCCCGACTACTCCGGCACCATTCCGCTCCAGACCTTCATGATCTACCAGTTGATGTTCGCCATCATTACCCCGGCGCTCATCGTGGGAGCCTTCGCCGAACGCATGAAATTCAGCGCCATGGCAGTTTTCCTTACCCTCTGGTCGATTGTGGTTTACTCACCGATGGCCCACATGGTGTGGGGCAAGGGCGGCCTGCTGAATGCCTCGCTGGGAGGACGCCTGCCCTGCCTCGACTTTGCCGGGGGCACCGTTGTCCACATCACTTCAGGAGTCTCCGCGCTGGTCTGCGCGCTGTACCTCGGCAAGCGCGTCGGCTATCCACGGGAGCCGATGCCGCCTCACTCCGTTGTCCTCAGCTTCATCGGAGCCTGCCTGGTGTGGGTAGGATGGTTCGGCTTCAACGCGGGAAGCGCGCTCAGCGCAGGCTCGCTTGCCACTAGCGCCTTTGTGAATACCCACTTTGCCGCTGCGGCCGCCGCCCTCACCTGGGCCGGCGCCGAGTGGCTGCACCGCGGCAAACCCTCGGCGCTCGGCGCTATTTCCGGAGCCGTTGCCGGACTTGTCGCCATCACTCCCGCCGCCGGCTTTGTCGAGCCGATGCCGGCGCTCGTCATCGGAGCCATCGCAGGCGTTTTCTGCTACTTCATGGTCGTCAAGGTCAAGGGATGGTTTGGATACGACGACTCCCTCGACGCCTTTGGCGTTCACGGAGCGGGCGGGACCATTGGCGCGCTCCTCACCGGCTTCTTCGCCACCAAAGCCATCAATCCCATCTTCAAGGACCCAAAGACCGGCGCTGCCCTGCCCACCGGAGCCATCGACGGCAACTGGCACCAGATCCTGAACCAGCTGGCGGGAATCGGCATCGCCTGGACCCTCGCCATCGTTGGAACGCTCATCCTGCTCAAGCTGGTCGATCTGAGCATAGGCCTGCGCGTCGCACCTGAGCATGAAATCGAGGGCCTCGACGTAACGCAACATGGAGAAGAAGGCTATGATTTCGTATCGTGATCTCTGAACGCGGATCGCTGAACGCTGACCGCTGTGCCTTTACTCTGATACTCTTTTTTGTTCCGGGAATTCTCAATCTATGCAGAAGATCGAAGCAATCATTCAGCCCTCCAAGCTCGATGCCGTCAAGGACGCGCTCCTTGAAATCGGCATCGAAGGCATGACCATCCTCGAAGCTCGCGGCCATGGCCGGCAGAAGGGCCACACCGAGTTCTACCGCGGCCGCGAATACACGGTTGACCTTCTTCCCAAGGTCAAGCTGGAAATGGTGGTTCCTGACGAAATGGCCGAAAAGGCCGTGCAGGCCATCCTCGCCAGCGCCCGCACCGGCAAAATCGGCGACGGCAAAATCTTTCTCTCGAAGATCGACGACGCCATCCGCATTCGCAACGACGAGCGCGGCGGCTCCGCCCTCTGACTGGCGGGTTGAGCGAACCAATGGGGCTGATTGCCCGGCGGATCAGCATCAGTCGCGTGCGGACAACGCCGCAACTTGTGCTGTGATCTAATAAGAGTTGTTCTTATTCAGAGGAACGCGCGACATGACCACCGTCACCATCTCTATGCCGGAGTCACTCAAGCATTTTCTCGATCACGAGGTCGAGACCAAGGGCTATGGAAACGTAAGCGAATACTTGCGCAGCCTGCTGCGCGAAGCGCAAGCCAAGGATGCCGACGCCCGCCTGCAGGCGCTGCTGCTTGAAGGGCTGGTGAGCGGCCAGGAAATGCCCGTCACTCCTGACTTCTGGCGTCAATTGAAGGCTGACGCCGGAAAGATCCTCGCTTCGCAAAGAAAAATGAAAAAGCTCCGGAAACCGAGCCGGTGAAGTTCGTCATCCAGCCTGCCGCCCGCGAAGACATCCTGCGCCAATACCGGTATTACCTGATTGAAAAGAGCGCCGAAGAAACAGCTGGGAGATTTCTCGCGGCAATTCAGGAGGCAATTCAGCAGATCGCGCGCCGTCCAGGAATTGGCTCGCCAAAAGCGCTCGATCATCCTGCGCTTGCAGGCTTGCGTTCCGCATCCATCCGCCGCTTTCCGGCTATCCGCGCGTACTATCTCGTGTCAGGGGACACAGTCCGTGTCCTCCGCGTCCTCCATGGCAAACGAGACATCGCTCCCATCCTCGAATCCGAGGTGGAAGGAGGTTGAACGCTCCCGCTGCACCCAGACTGCCAGAATATCTCTTACCAACCCTCGGTCATACTATAGAGTCATCTGAAAATACTCAAAGAAGTCTGTCTCGAACCGGAGCCAAGCCCGATCCCAGCGAACCAATGAACGCGCCTACCCTCAACCTGCCGCAGTTGCGTGACCTCTATGACCGGGGAAGCGCCGACCTGCGCCAGACCTTCGAGCGGAACGGCGATGGTTCGGCGGCCATCCGACGCCGTTCCTCGATTGTGGACAACATCGTCCGCAAAATCTGGACCAGCCTGGCAGGAGAGCAGGAGCGCACCCATATCGCGCTCATCGCCACCGGAGGTTTTGGACGGCGCGAGTTGTTTCCCTGCTCGGATGTGGACGTGCTGTATCTTTGCGGAAACGAGTCTGTCGAACGCGACTTTCACCAGACCCTGCGCGCCGTGACCCAGGCCATGTGTGACATCGGCCTCCGCGCCAGTCCCGCCACGCGCACCTTTAAGGAATGCGACAAGGTCAATCCCGACAACCTCGAATTCACCATCTCTCTCCTCGACCGGCGCTTTCTTGCCGGAGACCTTTCCCTCTACCGGCGGCTGGAAAATGACCTGCTCCCCGCGCTGGCGCTCCGCGAATGGGACATCATCGTCCAGAACCTTGCCGAGATTGCCCGCGCGCGCCACGCCAAATTCGGCAACACCATCTTTCACCTTGAGCCGAATATCAAGGAGTGTCCCGGCGGCCTGCGTGACTACCATGTGGCCCAATGGCTCACGCTGCTCAATTCTCTGCACGCGACCAAAGCGTGGCCGAAGCCCGTCGGCAACTCTCTTTACGGAACCCACAGCGAGCGCGAATATGCCTTCGATTTTCTGGCCGCTGCGCGCTGCTTTCTCCACTTCCGCTATAACCGCGACAACAATACCCTGGACTGGCACGCGCAGGACGACGCCGCCGCGCACAGCATCGGGCTTGAGACCCGCGGCTCCGCCGATCCCGCCTACTGGATGCGCACCTACTACCGGCAGGCGCGCACCATTTACCGCCGGGCGCTGGCCTTGCTCGATTCCCTTCCGCCGCCGCGCCGCTCCTTCTATAAGCAGTTCCACCGCAAGCGCACGCCGGTTGCCGGGACGGACTTCTTTCTCGAGCATGACCGTCTCGATCTGGCTGCGTCGGCCGAAGGCGTTGATGGCGACGCCATCCTGCGCATCTTCGGAATTATTGCCAACCACGGCTATAAACTCACGCAGGAAGCTGAAAGCCGCATCCTCGATAACCTCCCGGTGCTCGCCGTGCAAATGCCCGAGGGTCCGTTTCTATGGAATTGCCTGCGCGAAGTCCTCATCGGCCCGTACGCCGCGCATGCCCTGCGGACCATGCATGCGCTGGGTATTCTGGAACTGCTGATCCCCGAGTTTCACGGCATCGACTCGCTGGTCATCCGCGACTCCTACCATCGCTATACGGTCGACGAGCACACCTTTCTCGTCATCGACAACATTCACGCCCTGCGCCAGCCGCATCACGACTGGGAAAAGCGCCTGGCCACTCTTCTGCCGGAGATTGACCGCCTCGGCCTGCTGCTGCTTGCCATCCTCATGCACGATACCGGCAAGGCGCGACGCACGGGCGACCACGCCGCACAGAGCGTCGAACTGTCCGAAAGCCTCTTCGCCCGCCTTGAATTCGAATCCGAGGACCGGGACGTCGTTCGCCGCCTCATCCGCAGCCATTTGGAAATGTCGGCCGCGCTGCGCCGCGACATCTTCGCGCCGGAAACCATCCGCACCTTCGGAGAAAAGCTCAACTCACAGCAGCATCTCAAAATGCTCACCCTGATGACATACGCCGACATCAAGGCGGTTGCTCCCGAGGCCCTTACGCCGTGGAAGGCGGAAAATCTCTGGCAGCTCTACATCGGAACATCCAACTTCCTCGACCGCAGCGTGGACGAAACCCGCTACCACGCCCAGAACGATCCCGGAGTGCTCCACCGCATCACCGCGCTCGTCGCCGAC
>JBOGMA010000520.1:0-6152 GCA_050746465.1 Acidobacteriaceae bacterium | reverse complement strand
TTCGTCCTCGTCGCCAAACTGGGGCAGGGAGCAAAGGACTCGCTCAAGCGTCTCGGCCCAGGCGGCGCGGGTATCTGTCTTCTGTTTATGGCTCACGCTCGCACCCCTGCCAACAGCGAATAGCGCGGTTCGCCATTCGCGTCCGCCTCGGCATCCACGACGCCCATGGCGCATAGTGTGCGCAAGTTGCGCTGGGTGTTGTTCTTCCAGCGCAGGCCGGCGCGGTGCATAATCTCGTCGCAGCTCTGACGCTGCTCCTGCCGCAGGACTTCGATCGGCAATCTCTCTGTGATCGTCAGATCGAGCAGCGGCATCTTCTTTCGTGTTGCCATTTTTTTCTCCGTTCTGTGTCCCCGATATCCGGGGCCCAATGGCTAATACGGCCGAGCCGCGATATCTGAGCGCAGATATGAGGCTGCGTGGCGCAACGTGGGATGATGGCGCAACAATCCAGCTAAGCTAATGAATTGTCAGGGGTTACCCGATTGCGGCATGCTCCAGGAGCCACTTCCGGAATTCCGACACCCACGGCTGCCAGCCCCCGTCCCCACAGGGACTGGTCAGGATCAGCTCGATCATTTCGGGCGCTTCGTATTCGAAGAGGCGGGGCCAGTCCTTCATAAAAACGAGGCGGTCGAGCGTGTAATCTGGCCTGTCGACCGTGTAATCTGGCCTGTCGACCATAATCTGAAATTCTTCCGCACTGATCGGTCTGCCCTTAATGTCCACAGGAGCCTGCTCGCTGCTGCTATTGCTGTCCATCTCTCCTAGGTCATCATCCTCCTCGCTATCCTCCGATTCACCAACGGGCGGCGAAACGAAATCGTCCCCGTCAGGTTGGATGCCCCATTTTTCGAGCAACGAGTCTAGACGGTCCTCCCAAATCTTCGGCGGCCTGCGGCCTGTGCGCTCGCGAAGCAGGCGCAACAAATTGCCGATGGTGTGCTCGGAGCAATCATCGGAGAAGCAACTGAAGCCAATGGAGTCTGGGCGCAGCATGATCGTGGTCTTGCCGTATCCTACGTTTTGATCCCGATGGGCCCGGCCAGCAAACGGACATTCCGCGAGCGCAAAGTATGTAATATCTTCCGTCTCCGTCACGCGATCGAGCGTCAACACCTCGGGGAAATCCGCTATGAGCTTCAGGATGCCTTCGCCGTCGATGGCCAGCTCGCTCTTTGCACCGCGCGCGGAGGACTTCCCCTTGCGGTCATTCTCTGAGACACAGCCGCCCTCGATACCCAAGTGATGAAGACGGTAGGCAGGAACGGCATCGAATGAAGACGGAAACGCCAATACGCGTGCTTGGCGATGAGGCCGACCCGGCGTGTCTTCGCCCTTTCGATTCCACGTTCCGGGTAAACGTGCGATCCTCGCTGCATTGAACACACTGATGTCGACCTTTGCCGTGCCGGTATTGTACAGCGCGGCCAGATGTTTGAGCACGAATCTCCAAATGCGCCCGCTGGGATCGCAGCCGTCGCCCCGGTAAAGCAGGTGGTAGCCATTACCGCTATCTACAACAATCGGCTCCGGCCAGCCCTGTTCCAGGAGATGCCCCCGCACCCGCTGTGCGACAATCCACGCCTGCTCCTTCTCCGCATCGGTGGAACACACGCCGGACGGTCGTACAGGGTCAATGTCGATCAGGTAGACCGCTCGGTGAGTAACATCGCGATCCTTGGCCGTGTGCATCTCCTGCAGAAATGCTTTCTCTTTTTCCGATTCTCTGGCATACTCGGATTGCGGATCGATAGGATTGATCGCGTAATAGAGCGCCAGCGACGGCGATCGTCGGAGCGCTAAGATTGCGACCTTGGCCGCAAGCGTGGGGTTGGCGGTGAGGCAGCGCATCACGCCCCTGGTTTGCGCGGCGGCTGGGTACAGGCCTCGGATCTCCAACAGAGAACCGGGGCGAAACACATAATTCAAAAACTGCTTGACGTGGTCGTAGCTTTCCCGCTCGGCGTCGGTCATCGGGCTGGTCATTGGGTTACCGCCTGGGCCGAGTCGAACCCCTCGTCATCAGCTCGGTGATTCTGGGACCAGGTGCACAACCGCGCCGTATGCGCCGCCCGTGTCGCACGGTACACATCCTCGCAGGTGCGCATTACGTCAGGCGGCGGACGGAAACAGTACGCGGGATGTCCGGCACGGCCTGCGAATTCGGTTCCCAATGCTTTGAGAACGGGCCAGTTGCGCTTTAGATTCTTCCCGAAGGTCGCAATAGACTTATACGTCATTTCGATTTCGAGATCGGCTGCAATTCCGGATAACTCCTCCCACAGAGCTTCGGGGGTTACGACACGCTCGCCGGTACGGGAGTTTTTGCCAAGCCAGAGGCGCAGCAGCAGAGCCAGGGGGGACTCGGCGGTGATGGTTTGGTCGTAGCGCCTGGCGTGTTCCTGCCACATCGCGGAATGGAACGGGAGCCAGCCCTCGTATTTGGCGCATGTCGCGGTGTATATTTCGTACTCTGCCATTTTGGAGACAGTGCGAAATTGGCGGGCTGCCTCGGTGTGGGATCCAATTTCAAGATGCGCGCGCAGGATCGTCTGAAGCCGAGCGATCGTCTCCAGCAAGCAGGTCTCGCGCTCGGCAAGGATGCTCTCCTTCAGGGCGTCTTTATGCATGCGATTGGCGGGCGGCGCAATGGAAAAGTGCAGGATACGGCGGTGTAAGTCTTCACGGGCGAACGGCGTGGTTACAGCGGTGCAGGCGAGGTGCGTGCGGATGCGGAAAGTAGCGTTGGCATTGGTCCGGTAAAGGATGGCCATGTCTGCCTCGTGGCCGGTGGCCACACCGCAGAGGGCATCGATATACTCGGAGCGCTCCTTTGAGTCGAGCTTGCCGCCGTCAATATTGTCGTAGGTGCAGAGAGAGCGGTTGGAAAGGGAGGAGATCAGATCGCGGTATTTGGCCGGAAGCGCTCCGGCGTCGCGGTCGGGGCCATACAACAGCCATAGCCAGCGTTCGAAGGCGGAGGATTTGCCGCTGTCTGACGGACCGGTTGCCAAGGAAATAGGCCAAAGTGAGTAGTGATTCGCCGGCCAGTGGAAAAGGAAACGGCTGAAGTATAGCTGCTGAGCGTAGGCATTCGGCATGCCGGACTCCTGCTCGTCGAGATACAGGGTCAGCGCACGGCAGAGCGGCGATTCGGGGGTGTAGCCCAGGCCGACGCGGTGACGCTGGAAATCCGCGAGGATTGCGAGATTCCCCGCCGTGAATTCGGGCCAAGGGAGCAAATCCTCGTCCGAAAAAATGATCGAGTGCCCATTTTGCTCCTCGGTTATGGCGTCGGCTCCGACGCGGATAACACGGTGATTGCCGGCATTGATGTAAATTGCGTCGCCGAGCATCGCGCCGAGTTTGTAACACTGGTTGGGGCGCGGCGGGTACTTGGCAAGGATCCGGGCGGCGATGTTGGATCGCACCAGGACGAAATGCTTCTGGGTGATCTGCAGGCCGTATTTGCCGAGGCATTTATAAGCCTCGGCGTCATCGTCGAGGCGGATAAGTTGCTTCTCTTGGCGCAGAAAGACGTGCGGAAGGGGCGAAGAAAAGAGCGTGGCGCGATCTTTTAAGTCTTTCCAGACAGTTTGTATGAGCAGCGTGTCCTTGTCGGCACTGGAGAGATCCCTGTCCATACGGATCTCGCGTACTTGTGCCCGGACCTCCTCCCACGTCCTCAATTTGCACCTCCCGGCAAAGTCAAGCAAAAGAAAGAACGGATCCCTCGACGGGAGCGGACGATCAGGCCGCGTTTGGTGAGCGCCTGAGTGGTGCGCAGGGTCGCGTGCAGCGATGCGCCGGTGCGATCGCATATCTCAGCTAGGCTCAGGGGTTCGGTTGCGTCCCGCAGGACTAGCAGCGTGAGCCGGGCGGTCGGCGGCAGCAATAGGGTAGCGATCTCGGTCATATATAGCGTGTCTCCTTCGAGCGGCCTGTGGCCGCGAAGAGTAATACCGTCGCGGCGCGCATTTTTTGCGCTCAACGAAGGGTTAAGTAGTCGGAAGATCGCGGTTACGGAGTTTTATGTCCGTTTTCAGGTAGCTTGGGATACACCGATCTATTTTCGCGGCATTGCGGTGCTGTGTTTCATCCCGCCCCTACTGCTGCCGACGACAGGTTAATGGGGCTGCTGTGGAAATATAGAGCGCGTTTTTACTGGCGCGAGGCACGCGAGGTAGGCGCGAGGCAAAGCGCGAGGGTAAATACATCATTCGATTAACTTTGCGAGGCATGCGAGGTTAAATCCTATATAAAAGTTTGTAAACTTCTGAAACGTCTGTAAGGAGGAAGGAAGTTACTGGCGATTTTACCTCGCATACCTCGCAAGGCCTGTGTTTTGTAATACTTACCCTCGCAAATCTACCTCGCGGTCCTTCGCGTGCCTCGCAGCAACTGAAATGGCGGCGGCGAAAAACAGGACAATTCGCCTGCGAGGAATCTGCGAGCCGACGACAGAGCGCCACGCGACCTACGGGCCCGGGTATGGCGTGTTATGTGCACCGCACCGTGTCCGCTTTTGGCCAGCGGCTTGGTCCGGTGCGAACTTCGCGCGCCGCGATCCAGCCCAGCAACAGTTCCAGACGTTCCGGTGACACCTGGAGATCGCCCGCGATGCCAGCTGCTGCTCCATACGCTGTTCAGCGAGATCGGTCTGCTTTCGCTCGTGAAGGACGGAGGAGCCGGAGGCGACGATCATGCAGCGGACATTGCACCCGATCCGGTAGCGATCATCGAGTTCCCACCTGCGGCGGCCCCGACGCCGATGCCGTCAACCCGGCTGGGAGACAGCGGCTCGATCGGCATGAGCGCGCGGGGCCTACCGCGACAGCCGGCGAGACCGGCGCATACGACATTAACGGCGGTACAAGAGAGCTAGTTCGAAAGCTTAGCAACGGCAGCGGAGTCGGCATCGAGACACGCGCAGTTCCCAAATCGCCGGGTTTGAACCGTATCGTGTTTGCAGCCGCGCTTGCGGCTCGTTTCCTCAGGCGTGGAATCAGAAAGCTGTTCTTTTTGAAGGTCCTGCGCTGCCGGATCCAGCAGCCAAGACCCCGGCTTTCCAATTTTCACTGATTCCGGCGGGAAAACTCCAGTTCAAGCTCATGCGATTCAAATAGAACCGGAACACCAAACTTCCAACCCGCTACGTGAGGACGTGCACCCTGCGAACGCTTCTTGCCGGGGTCCGAGCGCGATCCCCCCAAAAAAGCTTTAGGGAGACTGGATGTACGGGCAAGAAATTGAATCCGAAGATGAGTTCGCGTTGGACACTCCGGCGATAGCCGCAGCGCGATCAGCCGTCCTGTTTCCAGCCGGCATCGAGGCGATCGCCGAGATGATTGGCGATCGCGATGTTCCCTTTGCGGATATCAGCCGGCGCATCGCCCTCCAGATTGCTGGCCTAATCAAGGTGATGGTTGGCGACGGAGCCGATCGCCCGGTCCGCCGTCGCGTTTCGCACCGAGATCTGAACGACCAGATCAAAGCCCACCGGGAGCTGCAGAAAACGCTTACCGAAAGCGAAACGCTTTCAAAGAAAGACGTGCTGAATCTGGACGGTCCGAAATTCCAGTACGTTTTCACCGAAATTATCGGCTGGTTCCGGCGCTCCCTGACGCAAGCCGGGATCGAGGAAGCCCTGGCGCGGAACGTGCTATTGCAGTTCGGCGATCTGGTGAAGGCGAATGATGAGCGGATTAGGCATGAGCTGGGCAAAATCGGACCGCAATAGAATCCCTGTCCGAAGAATCTTTCGGTACGGCGCGCGGCGGCTAAATGGGGTTGCCTCCTTTGCGCCTCAGCAGCGCCCAGAAAGCGGATGCCGAATGGGCCGAAATCTTCACTCGGGTGTGTGGAAAGAGGGAAGACGTCAGCGAAACCGCTCCGCGACCACTACAGCGCGCTGTACGGCGGCTTAGCCTCGTTCGCAGGCTATGTACGAAAAACGATACGTTCCGTACACTGTTATTTGGCCACTGCTTTTCCATGTGTTTTCTTCGCCGAAGCGAGAGCCTTGGCGGGGACAGTTTCCGTACAGCCGGAGTTTCGATAGGCGTCTACCGCTGTCATGACAGGGATCTCAAGTTTCGCCGCGATCGCCCTCCATGAGAGGCCATGCTCGTCCCGGAGCCGGATAACCT
>JBOGMA010000519.1:0-2389 GCA_050746465.1 Acidobacteriaceae bacterium | reverse complement strand
TGGAAGCATTCAGCGATGGGGTGCTGGCCGTCATTATCACCATCATGGTGCTGGAGATGCGGCCTCCGCACCCGACCAGTCTCGCGGCGCTCCGGCCGGTTGCACCCATTTTCCTGAGTTATGTCCTCAGCTTCATCTATATCGGCATCTACTGGAACAATCACCACCACCTGCTGCACGCGGTGAAACGCGTGAATGGCGCGTCCTTGTGGGCGAACCTGCATCTGCTGTTCTGGCTTTCGCTGGTTCCATTCACGACCGCATGGCTGGGCGAAAGCCATCTGGGAACCTGGCCTGTCGTGGTGTATGGAATCGTGATGCTGCTGTCGGGTATTGCCTATTACATACTGGCGAAAGTTCTCATCGCCGCTCAACATGGCCGCTCTGTGCTTGCCGAAGCCGTTGGCTGCGACCAGAAGACGGTCATCTCGCTTGTGGTTTACGCAATTTCCATCTCGCTGGGGTTCGTGAGGCCGTGGATCGCATGCGCAGGATACGTGATTGTCGCCATCGTATGGCTGATTCCGGACCGCCGCATTGAACGCATTCTTGCAACAAGCGACGAAGCGGGCAGCTAACGGGCATTCGCTCGCGATCGGGGCTTGGACGTAGGATGAAGGAAAGCCGGAGATTGCATCATGAGCGCGGCAGCACAGAAGCACCCGGGCAACGTCCTTGCAGGTCTCGGCAAACTGTTGCCTGATCTCGAGTCCGTTTACAAAGACATCCACACGCATCCCGAACTGTCGATGTGCGAAACGCGGACGGCGGGCATCGCGGCGGAGCGTCTTCGTGCTGCCGGCTTCGAAGTGACCACTGGAATCGGAAACACGGGTGTGGTCGGATTGCTGCGAAACGGCGACGGGCCCGTCGTGATGCTGCGCGCGGACATGGACGCTCTGCCGGTGAAAGAAGCGACGGAACTACCGTACGCAAGTAACGTTACGGCTAAAGACTCAGACGGAAAAATTGTTCCGGTGATGCACGCTTGCGGACACGACATGCACGTGGCGTGGCTGATCGGAGCGGCCACGTTGCTCGCACAGACTCGCGAAGCGTGGCAGGGAACGCTGATGGCTGTTTTTCAGCCGGCGGAGGAGACGGCGCAGGGCGCACAGGCGATGATCGACGATGGCCTCTTCGAGCGCTTCCCCAAACCGGCTGTGGTGCTCGGACAGCATGTCATGGTTGGGTCGGCGGGCGTGCTCAGTTCCCGGCCTGGAGTCGTGACTTCCGCCGGAGACAGTTTGCAGATTCGGATGTTCGGGCGCGGCGCTCACGGATCGATGCCGCAGGCCAGCATCGACCCTGTTGTGATGGCCGCGGCGACTGTGCTTCGTCTGCAAACCATCGTGTCTCGCGAAATTGCGGCAACCGATGCCGCCGTGGTGACGATCGGCTCGTTGCAGGCCGGCACGAAGGAGAACGTCATTCCTGACGAGGCGGTTCTGAAGCTGAATGTGCGCACTTTCGATGAAGGGGTACGCAAACGGGTTCTTGCGGCCATTGAGCGCATCGTCAATGCGGAAGCCGAAGCCTCCGGCGCTCCAAAGAAGCCGGAAATCACGCCCCTCGACCGTTATCCCCTTGTAAGAAACGATCCAGAGGCGGTGAAGCGTGTTGGGGATGCGTTCCGCCAGCACTTCCCTGCTGAGCGCGTGCAGAGCACTGGGCCAACGACTGCCAGCGAGGACTTCGGATCATTCGGAGCGGAGTGGGGCGCACCGTCCGTGTTCTGGTTTGTCGGCGGAACGGATCCCGGCCTCTACGCGAAAGCCCAGAAGGAAGGCAAGGTCGGCGATATTCCCACCAACCACAATCCGCGCTTCGCGCCGGTCATCTACCCTACCCTGGAAACAGGCGTGGAGGCGATGGTGGTTGCCGCGCAAGCCTGGTTGTCGGTATAAAGCGGATGGTGATCAGCGAACCCGCATTGATGAAACCTCTCCTGGTGGCGTTTGACCTGGGCGGCACTTTTGTCTTCGCGCTCAGCGGCGCAACCGTTGCGGTCAAGCACAGGCTCGATCTTTTCGGTGTGCTGGTTTTGTCCTTCGCCGCAGGAAATGCGGGAGGTATAACTCGGGACCTGATGATCGGAGCTCTGCCACCCGCGGCCATGAGCGACTGGCGCTATGTCGCCGTGTCCATTCTGGCCGGGCTCATCACGTTCTATTGGTATCGAGTCATCAACCGGTTCAACAGCTCTGTGCTGATCTTCGACGCTGCCGGACTTGCGCTCTTTGCTGTGGCCGGCGCGGGCAAGGCGTTGGAATATCACGCCGGGCCGGTAGCGGCCGTACTGTTAGGCATGCTGACCGGAATTGGTGGCGGTATGACCCGCGATGTGCTCGTCAGGGAAATCCCCACGGTACTGCGAACTGAACTGTAC
>JBOGMA010000518.1:0-4568 GCA_050746465.1 Acidobacteriaceae bacterium | reverse complement strand
GTGGGGCAGTAGGGTGGCGTTGTCTCCTATGATTGCGCCTTCGCTGACGACGACGTAAGGGCCGACGTGGGCGTTCTTGCCAATTTTTACGGTTGGATCGATGACGGCGGTGGGATGAATGCCGGGCGGGTAGTCGGGCTCTTGATAAAAGAGGCGCACGGCTTTGGCAAAGGTGAGATAGGGGTTCGGCGTGCGGAGCGTGGCGGTGGCGATTTCGGGGAAGTCGGGCGCGACGATAACGGCTCCGGCATGGGTGGTGCGAGCGAGTGCGGAGTAGCGTGGATTGGCGATGAAGGAGATGTGTTCGGGGCCGGCCTCTTCGATGCCGGCAACTCCAGTGATGGAGCGGCCGGGATCGCCGTGAAGTTCGGCGTCGATGGCGCGGGCTAGTTCTGCCAAATTCATGCTGGAATTGTACCTTTCCGAGGAAAACGGAGGCGGTTGTTCGGATTTGAACATGCGTGTTCGATTGCGGACAGTGGAACGGCGGGTGTGGGTTCAAGGCGCGGGAACAAGAGATTCACGCGAAGCGTATATGGCAGGGTCCGTGCTTGCCGTTAACCGGGAGGAATCATGTCGCACCTCACACGCGAGTTGAAGATTGCTGTTCGTTATCTCATGAAGTCGCCGGGGTTTGCGATTACTGCTGTGCTGATGCTGGCGCTGGGGATTGGCGCGACTGCGGCAATCTTCTCGATTGTGGAGGGCGTGCTGCTGCGTCCGCTGCCGTTTCCGCAGCCGGAGCAATTGGTGGCGCTGGGGGATGTGCTGGAAGGCGCGAATGTCAGCGGCTTCAACGGCAAGATTGTCACGGTGCAGGACATTCGCAACTACACGCGGGACACACACAGCTTTACCAGCCTGGGTGGGTATCAGGGGACGGGGTTCGAGCTTTCGGGTTCGGGGCAGCCGGCGGCGGTCAGTGCAACGCGGATGACGGCGGGGGTGTTTCCGGCGCTCGGAGTGCAGCCGCTGATGGGGCGGTTTTTCACAAAGCAGGAAGATGACGACCATGTGCAGGTGGCTGTGTTGAGTTATTCGACCTGGAAGAAGCGTTTTGATGGCGACGCGGGGATGGTGGGGAAGAAGATTCTGCTGGATCGCAAGCCTTACATCGTGATCGGGGTGATGCCGCGGAATTTTGAGTTTCCGCTGAACCCGGGGCGGCTGAACCAGAGCGAGTTGTGGGTTCCGTTCAGTCCAACTCCGCAGGAACTGAGTCCGCAGGCGGCGGCGAACTGGAGCTACCAGATGGTGGGTCGGCTGAAGGCTGGAGTGTCGCCGGCCCAGGCCGTTGAAGATGCCACGCGGGTGGCCGATGAGACGATGCGGAATTATCCGGCGTATATGGCGGGGCTGAAGATACGTCCGGAAGTGACGTCGCTGAAGGCAGAGACGGTCCAGGAGGCGCGGCCGCTGATTCGGACGCTGTTTCTTGCAGTGTTTGTGGTGCTGCTGATTGCGTGCGCGAACCTTGCGGGGCTGCTGCTGGTGCGGGCCATTCGTCGGCGGAAGGAGATTGCGCTGCGGATTGCGCTGGGGGCGCAGTCGGCGGCGCTGCTGCGGCAGGCGGTTCTGGAGAGCCTTGTGTTGAGTATTTCGGGCGGGCTCGTCGGGCTGCTGCTGGCGTGGATTGCGCTCAAGGTGGGCGTGAATGCCTTGCCGGAGTCGCTGCCACGCATTGGCGATATTCACATGAGCTGGACTGTGGCGGGATTCGCGCTGCTGCTTGGACTGCTGACCGGGCTGATCTGCGGCATTGTTCCGGGATTTGCGGCTTTGCGAACCGGCGTGAATGAGACGCTGAAGGAAGGCGGCCGGACAGGGTCGGCAGGGGCGGGACATGTGCGGCTGCGGTCGGCTCTGGTGGTGGCGGAGATTGCGGTGGCTCTGATTTTGCTCACCGCTTCAGGGTTGCTGCTGCGCAGCTTTGAGAAGATGCGCGACGTGAACCTGGGGTATAACCCTGAACATGTGCTGGTGGCCATGTACAGCCTTCCTCACGAGCAGTATTCGACACAGTCGTCGGTAGACCAGTTCAACCGGGAGTTATTGCGGCGACTGAGGGCGCTCCCGGGTGCGAAGAATGTGGGGCTTACCGGCTTCTTGCCGGCTTCGGGCAACAACAACAGTCAGGCTTTCATCGCGGAGGGCTATACGCCTCCGAACCACACGTATGACCTCGCTACATCAATCCAGGTGAAGGGGGACTACTTCAAGGCAATGGGAATTCCGCTGCTGCACGGGCGATATTTGAACGCGGACGATACCGCGAATTCACAACTGGTGGTGGTGGTGAACCACAAGCTGGCTGAGCAGACGTGGCCGGGGCAGAATCCCATTGGGAAGCGGCTGAGGATTGGCCTGTTACAGATGCAGACGCCGTGGATGGTGGTGGTGGGCGAGGTAGCGGACGTGAAGGAAAGCTCGCCGGACGAACCAAGCAAGCAGCAATACTATATCCCGTTGGATCAGATCGAGAAGGACATTGGTTCGCTGGCGCAGCCCGGCGATTTACAAGGGACCGGCGGATACATTGCACTGCGGTCAGTGATGGACCCGGCGTTGATGGAAAATGCGCTACGGGAAACGGTCCATGGTTTGGATCCACAGCTGGCGCTAATGCAAGTGCAGCCGATGAGCCATGCGCTCGCGAAAACAGAGGCTCCGCGGCGGTTCAATACGTTGGTGATCGGGGCGTTCGCCCTGGCGGCTGTGCTGCTGGCGATTCTTGGAATCTACAGCGTGATTGCGTTTACGGTGGCGCTGCGGTCGCAGGAGATGGCAATTCGGATGGCGCTGGGATCGCAGCGGTCGGGAATCATAGGGTTGGTGCTGTCGTCGGGCGCGAAGCTCGCGGTGATTGGGTGCGTACTGGGCGTGATGGGCGCGCTGCTTTCGACGCGGCTGATGCAATCGTTGCTGTTTGGGGTGAGTCCGTTTGATCCGGCGACGCTGACGCTGGCGGTTGTAGTGATTTTTGTTCTGGCGCTGGGGGCGTCGTTTGCTCCGGCGCGGCGGGCGGCTTCGATTGATCCGATGCGGGCGCTGAGGGAGGAGTGACTGGCCGTCACGGGCCGGGCGCGCCTTCGGCACAATTGCGGACTTAAGCTTTGGCAGCCCTCCCGCTGGTCGGGATAGAAGGAATCCACCTCAAGTCTAAAGACGGCCTGAGTGGATGACTCAATTGCGACGGCTCAGAATTTTGTCAGTTTCGTAGCCCACCAGAACGGCGATTCCTGCCATATACATCCAGAGCATCAGGATGATGATGGCGGCGAGACTGCCGTAGGTGGCGCTGTAATCGCCGAACTTGGAGACATAGAAGCGAAATCCGATTGAGGCAAACGCAATGAGGATGGCGGCAAACACGTTGCCGGGCGAAATGAAACAAAACCTGGTTTTCGCATCTGGCCCAAATCGATAAGCCGTGGCAAGGGCCAGCAACAATGCGGCTGCGATGATGATCCAGCGGAGGCTCGCGAAGAAGATGCGCAATGGTCGGCTCCATCCGATCATGGACGCCAGCCACGACTGAATTGTGCCTCCGAAGATCACCAGCGAGAGGGCAACAATGGCCAGGGCGGCGAAGAAGAGCAGCAGAAGAATCGCGATGCCCCTCGCTTTCCAGAAGGGCCTGGCCTCCCTGCCGCCGCGGATGAAGCTGAGTTGCTGCATGAGCGCATAAACGCCGGCGGATCCGGACCAGAGGGTCAGGATTACTTCGAGGGTCAACAGGCCTTTCCCTCCTTCAACGTGTCGAAACGTTCCCCTGAAGAAATTTGCTGACTGCTCGGGCAGCGCCTGGCTGAGAAGATCCAGCATGGCCTGCTGCAGGTGGGGGATGGAAAGGGAAGGAGTGAGTGAAAATACAAAGATCGCCGCCGGGAAGACGGCCAGCAAAAAGAAAAACGCAAGAACCGCCGCGCCGTCGAGCACGTGGTGATCCTGAATTCCACTCCATAAACTGCTCGCGAAATTCATCAGCCGCTTATGATACGGAGTGCTCGTGATGGGAAGGCTCCTTTTCGCGTCGTTCAGCAGCGTCTATATAGGATGTCTTTCATGGCAATTTCGCCTTATTGCGGTGAAGTTGAAAGAGGCGAGGCGACGCCGCATCGGTCTGGGCGCAAACCCTTATAATCAAACTGGGGCGGTTTGCTTGTTTGCTTGAATATCGCCCTGTGCGCCGCTGGGCGCATTCGGGGCTGACTATTGACCGATCAGATCATTATTCGCGGAGCGCGAACCCACAACCTAAAGAACATTGACTGCGAGATTCCTCATGGGAAGCTGACGGTGGTTTCCGGCGTGTCGGGGTCTGGGAAGTCTTCGCTGGCGTTCGACACGATTTATGCGGAAGGGCAGCGGCGGTATGTGGAGTCCCTGTCGGCGTATGCGCGGCAGTTTTTGGAGCGCATTGAAAAGCCGGATGTGGATTTAATCGACGGGCTGGCTCCGGCGATTGCGATCAAGCAGAAAAATTCGACGCGGAATCCTCGCTCGACGGTAGCGACGGCGACGGAAATCTACGATTATTTACGGCTGCTGTATGCGCGGTGCGGGGT
>JBOGMA010000517.1:0-3795 GCA_050746465.1 Acidobacteriaceae bacterium | reverse complement strand
AGCCAGCCTCCACTGGACAAGGTAGGTATGAGGGCAAGGGTCGCGAGGACAACTACGGGAATCGTAAGCCGTCGTAAGTACGCCGGGACCTGCATCTGCCGAATCGCCACCGCTAGAGTAATGATGATGGCGAGGTAGGCGGCAGCATAATTTGCCGCACCGATGGTGCCTCCAAACCTCAGTGCCTCGCCGGGTATATAGGATTGCGCGGAGACCGTCTTAAACCCGAGCGCGCGTATTACTGGAAAGTCGTGCCCCACGACATCAAGGACAAGCATGTAGCTGCTTTCAATCAGTCCGCCAATCAGCACCATGTAAAGGACAAAGACAACATCATCGCGCGACCTGATGTTACCCGCCGCATAGATATAAACGAGCAACATCTGCAGTATCGTTACTGTCTGAAACAGCGACAACTGAACATTGCTGGCGACAAATACTGACGCCACCACTACCAGCGTGTATGCCACAATGGGCCAGTTCCAGATCACCCGCAGCGGTCGTCCCGCCGCACGCTCGGTAAACAGCCAGCCCAGATAAAGCCCAATGAGGGCGAGAGTGGTGATAGAGAAGTCAAATCCGTCCAGCGCGCCCATGGTCACGGCAGTGCCCTGGGTCATGTCAAGGTGCGTGCCCCACTGTAACGGTATGTCCAGGATGACTGCGCCGAACATCCAGCGCCTGGTGAGGGGCTGGCACAGTGTGTGAATGACTCCGGCCAGAACCAGAGAGGGCGAGCAGAATGCGGCGCCCAGTCCTTTCCGCGCGACCGCTGCGGACGCTTCGAACGCTCCTGCCTGTCGCGGCGGCTCCAGCAGCCTGACGTTAGATTGCACGGAGCGCTCCCGCAGCGACCGGTCTCGCCGCCAGGATGGAGAGCGGCGCGTGCTTCACCCCTGGCGAACTCAACACCGCATCCACTACGCGCTCTAAAGAGTCACGATCCAGTTCCGCATACATCGGCAATGACAAAATTTCGTCCGAAAGCCGCTCTGTGACAGGAAAATCTCCCCTGCGATAGCCCGCATCTGCGTAGGCCGGCTGCAAGTGAATCGGAGTCGGGTAGTGCAGCCCAGCTTCGATTCCATGAGCTTTGAGGTGCGTCTTCATCCTATCCCTGAAAGGCGACCGTACCACATAGAGGTACCATGCGGACTCAAGTCCCTCATGACTGGACGGTAGACCAATCGACGAACCAAAGAGAAGGTCGTGATACGTACGGGCATGCCGGTCGCGTAGCGCATTCCATCCATCAAGGTAACGAAGCTTAACGCGGAGGATTGCCGCTTGCAGAGTATCAAGCCTGCAATTGAATCCCTTGCTCAGGTGAACGTACTTGGATTTCCGGCCGTAGTTTCGCATTGATCGCAACTGATCCGCCAGAGCTCCGTCATCGGTGAGAATCGCGCCACCGTCGCCAAACGCGCCAAGGTTCCTGCCGGGGTAAAAACTAAAGGCCGCGGCATGGCCCAGAGAGCCGGCGCGTTTGCCCTTGTATCGGGCGCCGTGCGCCTGGCAGGCATCCTCCAGAACGGCCAACCCGTATTGGGCGGCGATCTCATTGATTGCGTCCATTTCAGCCGGCAAGCCGTACAGATGCACGGGAATAACTGCTCTAGTCCTCGGCGTGATCGCAGCCCGAACGGCGTCTGGATCGATGTTGCGGCTTTGCGGATCGACATCCACCAGCACTGGCGTTGCTCCGGACCTGGAGACAGCGAGCGCCGTCGCGATAAAGGTATTGGCCGCGGTTATCACCTCGTCGCCCGGACCGATGCCCCAGGCGCGGAGAACAAGGTCCATCGCCGATAGTCCCGAGTCCACGCCGATGCAATGCTTCACTCCGCAGAAAGCGGCAAATTCAGCCTCAAACAATTCGAGTTCAGCACCCAGAATGAAATCCGATGTACTAATCACTCGCCTCATGGCTTCATCGATTTGATGTTTGATTGATATGTACTGTGCCGAGAGATCCAACAGCGGAATTTCCCGACTATCAGGAAGTGCTTGCATCGTATTCATGGTGTTATGCCTTCACTGTTGGTCCATGTAGTTCATATTGACTTTTCGCCTGTATCCGGGTCCGCCCGAACTACCCACGCGCTCATCTATACTCCGATGAGCGGTAAGAGCTCGCTTCGGCGAGGCGACTTGATATTGCTATGTGTGGGAATAGAAGAGATCTGGAATTGGCTGATTTCTGTTGTTTAAAACAGAACCCAACACCCGGATTTTTGCTGCTTCCAACGAGGCCTTTGCCTGCTGTGCTGTTATGCGGCGGGTCTTCTCGGCATCGAGAACCAACACTGACCCGTCAGCCGCCGCTCCAACTGCGCCAATTTCCAGATAATTCTCATAATCTGGAGCGGATATCACCAGGCAGTCACATGACTCGAGTAGCTCAGAGGCGACTTTCCGAAAACTATCGGCGCTGAAATTTACCTCTCTCGATGTGGTGCCTGCCGGAACAATCCACAAGTTCTCGGCCACGCGGACCGTAGTTCCGTCATGGCCTTCTCCCCGGAGCAGAGCTGATAAACCCTTTCCGTTGGGAATCGAATAAATATTGTGAATCGTCGGAGATTGCAGATCAGCATCCACTAAACAAACACGAACGCTGCCGGTTTCAGCGAGCGCGTCAGCAGCGCATGCGGCAATCCACTTCGCCCCATCGTCAGCTTCAACTCCGCTGAACATTACGCTCTTCAGCGGAGGAGTAGAGAAGTACGTGCCCAGGAGTAACTTACTAATCTCGCCGCGTGCAAATACACTGAGTTGATCGCTTGGATATCGCGCGACCGGCGTGCGCTCCTCTTCAAGAAGCACAGGCGTATCCTGCGGGAATGAATGCACAATGCGAGGACTCTCTTCTGAATTAACGAGGGGACGTCCCCACTCGCGCTCAAGCCGCTGTAGAAGTTCGAAGTCTCTGCTCATATTGGGTCCTGCGTGATGTTTGCAGCGTTAAGGTTGCTGAAATTGGATCGTAACGTACACTTGTGAATTGACCGGAACTCCATTCGACATGGCCGGCGAATACTTCCACATTTCCACTGTTTTCTCTGCCGCAAGAGCCAGCTTAGGGCTGCCCTTGAGCACATCTGTCCTATACACATCTCCTCCGCTTGAAACGGAAAGCATAAGCTGAACATCTTCCAACCGATGACTTCGGCTCCTGACCGGTTGATAGGTTGGAGCAGGCTGCCAGATCGGCTTGGGAGGGACATAGCCTAACGTTGCCCGGCTGGGCTGAGGAATCGGTCGAGCGGCCCCTGTATGGAGAGAAGCTGCGCCGGAGCGTTCATCTCGGGTCAATCTGAATTCTCGGGATTCGGACATCGGCTGAAGAGGCAAAGTGTTCAGAAGCGGCTCGGGAGCGAAGGTCGCAAGCGTCAAGTCCACCGGCATTCGGCCGTGACGACTCTTTAGCAAATCAACCAGCGGATTGTCAGTCTGGGGATGCTCTTGAGTGATTACCGCCTCGGAAGAAGTTGATGCGACGACAGGCGAGAGTGCGGGAATGGCGGATGTCAGGTTAGGGCTTTCAGCGGTAGATGGCAATTGTGCCGCAACAGGGTGAGCGGAGATGATTCGATGCAACTGAATGCCGGATACTGGAGCAGCGCACAGAATGAAAATACAGGCAAGACTCCGCAGCAGGAATGGGCTCTTAGAGTGGAGATCCCCTCCCTGGGGCTTAACCGCCGTTGGCACTTTTCTGGGAGGTTGCGCTGGTTCCGCGCTCGTAACTTCTTGAACCGGTGATGCCTCTGGAGCGGGTGCTGCCTCTGGAAC
>JBOGMA010000516.1:0-9208 GCA_050746465.1 Acidobacteriaceae bacterium | reverse complement strand
GATCAGAACTGAGTTGGCGAAGGCCGAAGCTCAATTGCAGGGTCTGCTCGGGCGCCAGCGGGCTGATGAAGGCATTCTGTCAGCGGAAGATCAAAACCTGCGCAATCTCAACGTTAACTCCATTCATGAACAAGATCTCACCCGCGCTGCGAAAACGGCCGAGAATAACTATATTCTCTACTCGCAGAAGAGAGAGCAGGCAAGGATATCGGATGAGCTTGACGCCAGCAAAATACTAAATGTCGTCGTAGTTCAAAAGGCGTTTGTTCCGGCGACTCATGTTCATCAGCGCGCCAAGATCGGAATCGCGGGACTATTCGCAGCCATATTACTGAGTCTGGCTGTAGTGCTCCTGGCAGACTTCTTTGATCCAAGATTCCGCAGTGTGAATGAGCTTGCGACTTACCTGAACATCCCGGTTCTCGCAGCCATTCCTGGACCGCTCGCAATCCCCGTGCTTGGAGCGGGAGAGACCTCTCCGAAGGGCGTGCCTTACGCATAAGGCTGGCTGATGCACGTAACAATTCCCCGATATCTGCCGAAGTTGAAGTCCTGGGGATTAGGCAATGAAGAGTACCTCCGGTTAGATCCAATCGGGGTGCAACTCGACGGAGTCACTGACAACTATTGAAACTCGCAGAAAGGTAAATATGACCACAATTCTAACTACACCGCAAGCGCTCGACACTTCGGTAGCCGACGCATCAATTTCAGAAACCGTCAACAGCCTGATCTCTGAGCTGATGGCTTCGCTGCCTGATCCAAAGTCTTTGACAAATAGTGAGCGCCGGGGAATTATTGCTCGCTATACCTCGGTTCTTGAAGGGAACTTTATCTACTGGATGACCGCGACATTGATGGCGGTGAAATCAGAGGAAGCGCACCCCATCCTTCTCGAAAACCTGCATGAAGAGATCAGTGAAGCACATCCCATAATGATGCGGAAGTTTGCTGTTGCGGCCAACGCGTACCCGGGAGTTGCGGACGCACTGGTAGTCGATTCGGACCTTACGCGAATGCGTCGCTTCATGGGCCGTCTCTCGGGAGTTCAGTCGCTGCTCGCGATGGCGTTTTTTGAGGGATTTATCCAGAAATTTATGGCGTACCTCGCTGAACTTGCCGCTGGGCTTGGCTCGACTGAGATGGAGTACACAGACGTGCATGGTGTATGCGATGTCGCTCACACCGCCGGCCTTATACGGGCTTTCGAAATTGAGAGCGCCAATCATCCGCTCGATCCCAACAAAGACCTGTTCGAAGGGGTAATTGTTCTTCGCAACGTGATCAGCAGCATTGTGTCGGGCGAAAAGGCAACCATGTCTGCCGCCGCCTGAACAGACGGGTATTGGGCCAACAAGCAGGATTTTTCAACCAGAGGGAATGTGGATGAACGCGCCGGCTGACCTAGTGTTCCTGGCGCGTATCTCTACTCCGTTCTCCATCATTCGCCACTCCTGATTGCCCGAGTGTTACGGATTAGGCTTTTCGCTTCAGGGCGGCGGTTCGTCATTCGCGGCTGAATGTGCTGGATCCATATCTTGGCACGGTTTTGGCGAAGCGCAACCTTGTATCAGAGATGGCCACGCGTTGTTAGGATTGGCGTCTCTACTACTTGAGCGGTTCGATTCAGCAAAGCGGGAAGTGAGACCTGCTGTTGTGCGGCGACCACGCCACGACGTTTACATTAAGTGTGTTGTTGCACACTCATCATGAGCGAATAAGTCGTCATAGGGAAATAACATGGATATTCGATCAGAAATAGAAAGTCAATTTGCGCAAGTCGCAAAGGAGCAAGGCAGGAACATAACTCCGCTGAGGGATGACCTGGCGCTGCTTGATTCCGGGCTTGATTCACTGTCGTTTGCCATCATCGTGGCCCGGCTCGAAGACGTCCTCGGCGTGGATCCATTCAGTATCGCGGAAGATGCTCAATTCCCTGTAACGTTTGGCGACCTGGTGGGGTTATATGAAAAAGCAGCAAAGCAGCCACAATGACTGGACCACTCTGTGGGACGCCCTTCGGACGAGTGGAGACTATAGTGATCAAGTTATCGCGGGGGCGGAGGGTACGGTATTCCTGCGTGATCTGGTTGCTGGTTCCATGCTCTATAACCGAGGCGACGAGCTAGCCGGCCGTTGCGTTCTGGTAGCGACAACGAGTCAGCTGACGACTGCTTCGGCGCTGATCGAACTGGATGGACTTGCCAGGCGTATCGTGGTATGCCCTCCCGATTTGCCGATGGAGCACTTACCTTACGTGATTGAGACGGCGGAGGTTGAGGCAATTGTCTCCGACCGAAGTATATATCATTTTGGCAGTCAGCGGAACCTGATATTCAGTCCGTGCAGCCGAGCTCTTGTACCTCGCACAGGTGAAAGAGCAGCCGCGGATAAATCAGAATGGATACTGCTGACGTCAGGCACAACCGGCCGCCCAAAATTAGTGGCCCATACCCTGGAGAGTCTGGCTGGCGCGATAAGGCCGCTTAAATCCCATCCCGGCACGGTGGTGTGGAGCACGTTCTACGATATTCGTCGCTACGGCGGTCTCCAAATTTTGTTGCGAGCGGTGCTCACCAGGACATCGCTGGTTCTTTCGAACGCCCAGGAGCCAATATCGGCGTTTTTCGAGAGAGCGGCAAATCTGGGTGTCACACATATATCGGGAACTCCGTCACATTGGCGGCGTGCGCTGATGAGCTCGTCCTTGCACCTGATTTCGCCAGAATACGTCCGGCTTTCAGGTGAGATAGCCGATCAGTCAATTTTGAACAGCCTCCGCTCTGCCTATCCTCTCGCCCGTATTATTCATGCATTTGCCTCTACGGAGGCCGGGGTGGCGTTTGAAGTCACAGATGGGCTCGCCGGCTTTCCAGTCGAGACATTGCATAACACTCCCAATGTCGAAATGAAGCGCCAGGATGGGTCGCTGAAAATTCGCTCGGCGCGGAATGCACGCTGCTACTTGGGAGGAGAGGTTCACGCTTTAAAGGGGGCAGACGGTTTTGTTGATACGGGAGACATGTTGGAAGTGCGTGGAAACAGGTATCACTTTGTAGGACGACGTGATGGTGTTATCAACATTGGCGGATTGAAGGTACATCCTGAAGAAGTGGAATCTGTAATCAACCGTCACCCCGCCGTTCGAATGTCGCTGGTTCGGACTAAGAAAAGTTCGATCACCGGTGCGTTGGTAATTGCCGACGTTGTGCTGCAAGGGGAACAGGCTGGCTCCGAGATCGGCTCGCGTGCTTTGCAAGACGATATCTTACTGCTTTGCCGAAAGGCGCTTTCCTCGCATAAAGTGCCGGCAGCAATCAACTTCATTCCCGAACTGAGCGTTGCGGAATCCGGCAAGCTACTGCGACGTAATGCGTAACGTAATTGTTACTGGGGGCAGCCGTGGGCTGGGATTGGGAATTGCTCGGCGGCTGGCCGGGGCGGGGTACCGCGTAATTGCAATTGGGCGCAACGAGAACCCGGGATTGATGGCGGCGATTGAGGAAGCAAAGCGTGACTCTCTGCAATTTGTCCAATGTGATCTGGCGGAACTCGGCAAAATCCAAGAGATGATCAGAGGTCTGCGCAAGCAATTCGGACCGGTCTATGGGCTCGTGAATAATGCCGGCATTAGTTTCGATGGACCGTTGGCAACAATGCCTCTTGAACAGATGGAGCAATTGGTCAGGGTCAATACTTTGTCACCGATGGTTGTTACAAAATGCGTTGTCCGCTCAATGATGGCGGACGGCGAAGGACGAATCATTAATATGGCATCTGTCGTAGCCTCTACGGGCTATAGTGGCCTCGCGGTGTACGGCGCAACGAAGGCATCAGTTGTAGGCTTTACCCGCTCTCTGGCGCGCGAAGTGGGACGGTTTGGAATTAACGTCAATGCCGTGGCGCCGGGATTCGTTGAGACGGACATGACACATGAAGTCCGGGAAGAACAACTTGGAAGGATTCGGCGACGCAGTGCTCTGAAGCGCCTTCCAGGTATCGACGACGTCGCGAGTACCGTGGAATTTCTTCTTAGCGATGGATCAAAAAACATCACCGGAACCGTGATCACAGTGGACGCGGGCAATTCAGCATGAGTGCAATAGCTGAAAATGAAACGGTGGTCACGGGTCGCCCTTCGCAGGCATGGCTGCGCGCACTGGAACTTACTGCGCCTATCATTCGAAACCCTCGGCGACTTATGCCAGGGGCTATTGAAGAAATGGCGGCAAAATGGTGCGATGTAGCTGCGCTGCTCTCGGATCGCGAATGCTTCACCTATGGCGGCCTGGCGGCACGCCAGAACCAATTTGCGCGTTGGGGATTAGCTCGGGAAATTAGCAAGGGCGATGTTATCTGTCTGTTGATGACCAATCGGCCAGAGTACATGGCCATCTGGCTGGGGCTGAGCAAAATTGGCGCCGTAACTGCGCTCATCAACACAAATCTTACCGGCCAATCATTGGCTCATTCCATCAACATCGTTAACCCCAAGCACGTAATTGTTGCATCGGAGTTCATCGATCGGGTCAAATCTGTGCTGCGTGACCTAACTAGCTCCCCTGAAGTATGGGCACATGGATCGGAAGACAGCGAGTTCAACCGCATTGACTCCGAGGTCGAGAAATGTTCATCGGCCTCTTTAGACGGCGAATTGCGACGCAGCGTAACGATAGAAGATCAGGCGCTCTATATCTATACGTCCGGAACCACGGGTATGCCCAAGGCGGCGAAGGTGAGCCATGCGCGGGTTCTTCAGTGGGGTTACTGGTTCGCCGGAATGCTCCAAGCAAATTCAACCGATCGGATCTATAACTGCCTGCCGATGTATCACAGCATCGGCGGAGTGCTAGTGCCGGGGGCTCTGCTGGCCGCCGGCGGGAGCGTTGTGATTCGGGAGAGATTTTCGTGCAGCCAATTCTGGAAAGACATTCGGAAGTGGGATTGCACGATGTTCCAGTATATCGGCGAACTGTGCCGCTATCTGCTTCACGGAACAACTGCCGCAGAGGCCAACGGCCATCGGATTAGAATTGCGTGCGGAAACGGGATGGCATCCGATGTGTGGGAACAGTTCAAGATCAAGTTCGATATACCGCGAATACTGGAATTTTATGCCTCTACTGAAGGTGGGGTATCACTGTTCAATGTTGAGGGCAAGCATGGCGCGATAGGCCGGGTTCCGCAATACCTCGCTCACCGCTTGTCTCCGGAATTGGTGAAAGTACGTTGTGAAGATGGTGAACCGGTTCGGAATCAAAATGGGCAGTGCATTCGGTGCGGAGTCAACGAACCGGGTGAAGCGCTGGGCAAAATGGGCGGCGATCCAGCAATGATCGGCATCCGGTTTGATGGCTACTCAGATAGTCAGGCATCCGAGAAAAAGATATTGCGAAATGCTTTCAGCCCTGGAGATGCGTGGCTTCGCACGGGCGACCTCATGCGAAGGGATAGCCAGGGGTACTACTACTTTGTCGATCGCATGGGCGATACGTTTCGATGGAAGGGTGAGAACGTATCGACAACTGAAGTATCAGAAGTAATCAATGCGTATCCGGGTATCGAGCACGCGAATGTCTATGGAGTGTCGGTTCCCGGAACGGAAGGAGCGGCTGGTATGGCTGCCCTGGTCACCAACCTTGAAGTCGACCTGGACCAACTCCGCGAATATCTGAATGAGCGGCTGCCGGCGTATTCTCGGCCGCTCTTTGTCAGAATTCAGCGGGACATGGGAATAACCGGAACGTTTAAGTATTCAAAAGCGGATCTTAAGCGGGAGGGGTACAACGTCGCGATTGTCGCGGATCCGCTGTTCTTCTATAGCCAAGAACTGCAAGCGTTTGTCCCGGTGGATGTAGATCTTTATCAAAGACTTCAAACTGGAAGGATTCGGCTTTAGGTGTAAGGCTGCGCTGCTAAGAAAAATATGATCACCGCCATATCAAATGAGATCGAAAAAGTCCGGGAAACCATTGCGAGCGGCAGTATATACCCCCGCGTAGCCCCAGACGAGATTCGAAAGCACCTCGGGGCGAAATACGACTTCAGTAAAAAGATGTCGTTAGATGAAATTGTTGTCGATGTTGAAAGAATGATGCAGGAATGGCAGGTACAGATCACCCATCCTCGTTATTTCGGATTGTTCAATCCGAATGTAATGCCCGCCTCAGTTGTCGCTGACGTTCTGGTCGCGATATATAATCCTCAGCTTGCGAATTGGAGAACATCGCCTGCTGCTAACGAAATTGAACGCCATACCCTGGGATGGCTCACTGAAAAATTCGGTCTGCCTTCTCAGGCTATTGCTACTTTTACAAGCGGCGGGTCCGAGGCAAACCTAACCGCCATAATCGCTGCTCTCACCAGGTCATTTCCTCAGTACGGTGAACGTGGTCTTCAGGCGCTCGGTGGCACTCCGGTCTTATACCTTAGCAGAGAGGCCCACAACGGATATAACAAGCTGGCGCACATAACGGGCATCGGGAGAGCGGGAATTCGGTCCGTTCCAACAGACGTAAAGCTGAGGATGGACATCAAGGAACTGCGAAGGATGATCCTTGAAGATCAACGGGATGGCTATGCGCCATTCATGGTGGTTGGTACTGCTGGCACTACCGGAACCGGCGCGATTGATCCCCTCATTGAGATAGGGAGCGTGTGCAGCGAACTCGGCCTGTGGTTTCATGCGGATGCAGCCTGGGGCGGAGCCGTGGCCGTATCGCCGAAGCTAAAGCATCATCTGAGGGGAATTGAAGGTGCCGACTCAATCACATGCGACGCCCATAAATGGCTTTCCGTACCAATGGGCGCAGGCATGTTCTTTTGTCGGCACAGAGAAAGCATCGACCAGGCGTTTCGGACGAGCATTACCTACATGCAAGGCGAACAAGAGGGGCCGGTTTTCGACCCATTGACACATTCCATCCAATGGTCGCGGAGGTTCATTGGGCTCAAATTGTTCATGGCTCTGGCCGAGCAGGGAGAATCGGGCTACGCCGAAATGATCGAGCAGCAGGCGGCGCTCGGGGATTTGCTACGAGGGCTATTGGCTGAATCTGGCTGGCGGATAGTTAACGACACGCCGCTTCCCCTGGTGTGTTTTACGAGGGAAGGCTTAGATGTATCGGCGTTTTTGGATTCCTTGCGAGACCGCCAGGTGGCGTGGATGTCTCCGGTCAGTGTAGGCGGGGTTCCTGCCATACGGGCCTGCATTACCAATTTCAGCACCACTGAGACTGATGTTCGAACGGTCGTTCACGCAATGAACGAAATCGCCGTGCAACAAAATGCCGATGCGAATGTCTGCGCGTAAGTCGCGCGATCTCGCCCAGTCTCTTACTTATATTTATGAAACCGGAAACTATTGCTATTCATGGTGGTTACGAACCTGATGCAGCAACCAAGTCGGTGGCTGTTCCCATTTATCAGACGGTATCATACGCGTTTGACAGCGCAGAGCAAGCCGCGGCGTTGTTCAATCTGGAGGCTGATGGCTTCAGATACACGCGAATTAACAATCCAACTACGGATGTGCTGGAGAAGCGCGTTACCGCATTGGAAGGTGGACTGGCCTCGATTTGCGTAGCCAGCGGTCAGGCAGCAGTCAATTATGCGTTACTGAACCTGACGGCGATGGGGCGGAATATTGTGTCAGTTCCGCAGCTTTATGGAACTACGTACACTCTTTTTGGCCATATCTTTCCTGCCCAGGGCGTCAGCGTCCGATTCGCGGAGAACGAGTGCGCGAACGCAATTGAACGCCTGATTGACGACAAGACTTCTGCGGTGTTTTGCGAGAGCATCGGAAATCCAGCGGGCAATATATGCGATATAGAGGCATTGGCTGAAGTCGCCCACAAGCATGGTGTACCGCTGGTCGTGGACAATACGGTAGCGAGCCCCATGCTATTGCGACCCATTGAATACGGCGCTGACATCGTGGTGCATTCGCTTACGAAATATCTTGGCGGTCACGGTACATCGATGGGCGGGGCAATTGTTGACAGTGGTCGATTCGACTGGCAGGAACACGCAGAGCGATTTCCAATGTTCTGCCAACCGGATCCGTCGTATCACAACCTAGGTTACACGGAACATTTCGGGCGCGCAGCATACATTGGAAGATGCCGCAGCGTGTATCTGAGAGCGACTGGAGCGGTTCTCTCGCCGTTTAATTCCTTCCTATTGCTTCAAGGGATAGAAACCGTGGCGCTCCGTATTGATCGCCATGTGGAGAATGCCAGGAAAGTCGCAGAATTCTTGCGTAATGATCCGAGGGTCGCGTGGGTGAACTACACCGGATTCCCTGAGAGTCCTTACTATTCTTTAGCCCAAAAGTATCTTGCCGGGAGGCCTTGCTCACTCATGGCGTTTGGCGCCAAAGGCGGATTTTCGGCGGCGGTTAAGTTTTACGACGCCCTCAAGCTATTCAAACGGCTGGTAAACCTCGGTGACGCGAAATCGCTGGCCTGTCATCCAGCTTCTACAACACATCGGCAAATGTCGGCTGAGGAGCAAAAAAAAGCCGGAGTGCTGCCGGAGATGGTCCGCCTCAGTGTAGGTGTGGAGCATATTGACGACATCATCGAGGATTTGGACCAGGCTTTGGATGCGTCTATAGCGAGTTAATTCATGCGGAGTATCGGAGATATGCAATGCCCGCCTATTTAGAGACACCAACTACTTCTGACACCATTCTGACGACGGACAAGTGGCTATCAGGTAAAACGTCTAAGAGTGCCCGGGGGCAGCAGTCGTCTCGATGCATCACGATTGGCCTCGTCAATAATATGCCGGACGGCGCTTTGGAATCGACTGAGCGCCAGTTTACGTCGCTGTTAGATGCGGCTTCCGGAAGCACGAATGTCCGCTTGTTCCTCTATTCAATGACAGACATCTGTCGCAGGGGGAGAGCAGCGAGTCGCGTCAGGACGTTGTACTCAGGAGTGGAAAGCCTGTGGGATACTCCGCTCGATGGAATTATCGTGACCGGACGAGAACCGCTCGCCGCGAACCTAGTCGATGAACCATATTGGGCGAGTTTTGAGACGCTTGTGGAGTGGGCGCGAGAGCACACCCATTCCGCAGTGTGGTCGTGCCTGGCCGCGCATGCAGCGGTGCTGCATTGCGACGGCATCAACCGAATAAAGAGTCCTACAAAGCGATGCGGTATCTTCGATTGTTCCCGATCCGAAGACCATTTCCTGAC
>JBOGMA010000515.1:0-4868 GCA_050746465.1 Acidobacteriaceae bacterium | reverse complement strand
TGTCCGCTTCGTTCTTATCAACGACACGATGATGGAGCATCCGATTCACCTGCATGGTCTCTGGAGCGAGTTGGAGAACGGCCACGAAGCGTTCAATCCTTACAAGCACACGATCAACGTGAAACCCGCCGAGCGCCTGAGCTATCTGGTGAGCGCCGATACGCCGGGGCATTGGGCTTTTCACTGTCATCTGCTGTACCACATGGAAGCCGGAATGTTCCGAACGGTGGTGGTGTCATGAGCGCACAAATGAAATTTAATTCCCATGCAATCTCGTCGAAGCTCCTTCTTGGCGTCTGTCTTGCAGTGTCTGCCGGTCTGCTGCCGGGTTTCCATGCGGCAGCGGGAGCGCAGTCGTCAACGCCGCATCAAATCGGACCTCCCGCCGCCACAGTGCCCGCCATGCAACCGCCGGTCATGGACAAGCATATCTTTGCTCATGTGTTGCTCAATCAGCTTGAAGACCGCACCAGTGGATCCGGCAACGAACTTCGTTGGGACGGTGAAGGGTGGATCGGCACAGATATGAACAAGCTGTGGATCAAATCCGAAGGCATCAAGGACAGCAGCAGGGTCAGCGACGGCGACCTTGAGGCGCTCTATGACCGCCCCATTCCCCGGCTGCGCTATTTTGACGCGCAAGTCGGGGTTAGGGCCGATCTGGATTCAGGGCCGCACCGTACCTGGGCGGCGATCGGGATCGAGGGGCTTGCGCCCTATTACTTCGAGTTCGCGCCCACGCTTTATATCCGCGACGGGGGCAATATCGCGGGGCGTGTGACCGGCTCTTACGACTTGCTGCTTACGCAGCGTTTGATTGCGCAGCCGGAATTGGAGCTGAATTTCTACAACAAAGACGATGCGGCGCGCCACATCGGGTCGGGGCTTTCGGACCTGGACACGGGAATTCGTCTGCGGTATGAAATAAGCCGCAAGTTCGCGCCCTACATCGGCTTCGCCTACACAGGAAAGTATGGAAACACCGCGAACTACGCGCGTCGCGCCGGAGAGAGTACGAGCGATTCGCGTTTTGTGTTCGGGCTTCGGGTCTGGTACTGACCGCCATTGTTCTTCTTGAGAAAGGATTCGATTATGCGCAGATTCTGGTCTGGATTTGGAATCGCCGTTCTTGCCGGTGTTGTTGTTTTAGCGGGGCTGTTTATCTATGTTCGGTTCGGGTTTGTGAACCCCAGGGCGGACATTCCTGTAAGCAGGATCGAAAAGGCAACAGCCATGCCGGCCCTCGATGCAGCCGTGGAGAAGCGCGCTCCTAACGTCAAAAATCCAATCGCGCCGACAGACGCCAACCTGATTGCCGGCATGAAGGTCTATCAAACCAACTGCGCCAGTTGTCACGGCGATATTCATCAGCCGCATGGAATGCTTGCGGAAGCGCTCTATCCGCGTGCGCCGCAGTTTATGGAGGACGCGCCGGATATGCCGGAGAACCAGAACTTCTACATCATCCAACACGGGATCCGCCTGAGCGGAATGCCCGCTTGGAAGCAGATCCTCAGCGATCAGCAGATGTGGCAGGTAACAACGTTCCTGAGCCAGATGGGCAAGTTGCCACCCAATGTTTCGGACCGGTGGAAAGCTTTAGCTGGCGGCGCTGGCGAAATGAATCCTGAACAACATCCATCTTCCATGAAAGGCATGCACATGAAATGATCAAGAGCCTGGGAGAGCCTGGCGGGAAAGCGATAAGTGCGTCCCCTGTGCTGCCCAGACATATCCTCGCGCCCAGCAACTGATCGAAATTTGCGGCTTTGCGCCGGAGCACAGGTGCCTCGATTGCACCTGCCGTCATCCCAAACTGTAAGACCGGGCGGCCTCGTGCGTCAGCCTGTATGAGGTCGATCAGGAGGGCACGATGAGCCATTATTCTTCAAACGAGACAGTGGGAGCGGTGAAAGACCCTGTCTGCGGAATGACTGTAAATCCGGAAAAAGCTGCCGCGAAGGCTGAGTTCGCAGGCGAGGACTTTTACTTCTGCAGCCAGGGATGCGCCGCAAAGTTCCGCGAAAATCCCGAAAGATACCTCGCGGCTGACAAACCCGCCGCCGCCCACACTCTCGAAGCTGACTACACCTGTCCGATGCATCCAGAGGTGCGGCAAAAAGGACCAGGCAGTTGCCCGAAATGCGGCATGGCGCTGGAGCCTGAGACCATCTCAGCTCCCGCCGCCAAGGTCGAATACACCTGCCCATGCACCCGGAGATCGTGCGTTCCGAGCCGGGTAACTGCCCAATCTGCGGCATGGCCCTGGAGCCGCGCGAAGTCACGGCGGAAGAGGACAATCCCGAACTCCGCGACATGACACGCCGGTTCTGGGTCAGCGTTGTTCTGTCCGCGCCGATGCTGGCTCTTATGATCGCGCAGTTTTTTCCCGGCGATATCGCCGCGCACTGGGTCGTCTCCCGCGCGTGGACTCTCGCGGAATTTGCGCTTACAACCCCGGTCGTACTCTGGTGTGGCGCGCCTTTCTTTGTGCGCGGCTGGCAGTCCCGTTAAGACTCGCAACCTGAATATGTTCACGCTGATCGCGCTTGGCACCAGCGCGGCTTATGTCTACAGCGTGGCCGCAACGTTCTTTCCTGGGCTGTTCCCGGCTTCGCTGCACGGGCCTGATGGACAAGTGGCCGTGTATTTCGAGCCTGCGGCCATCATCATTGCCCTTGTCCTGCTGGGCCAGGTGATGGAACTGCGGGCGCGCAGCCGGACCAGCAGCGCAATTCGCGCCTTGCTGGGCCTCGCTCCCAGAACCGCCAGACGAATCGATCAGGATGGGAACGAGGCGGATATTTCCTTGGACCAGGTCGTCAAAGGAGACAAGCTGCGCGTCCGCCCCGGCGAAAAGGTTCCCGTGGATGGATTGGTTCTCGACGGATACAGTTCGGTCGATGAGTCGATGATCAGCGGGGAGCCGATTCCAGTGGAAAAAACTGCGGGCGCGAAGGTCACGGGCGGCACCGTGAACGGGACCGGCGGCTTTGTGATGCAGGCCGAGCACGTTGGCGCCGACACCATGCTTTCGCAGATCGTCCGCATGGTGAGCCAGGCGCAGCGCACGCGCCCGCCCATCCAGCGGCTCGCGGATCGCGTCTCCGGTATCTTCGTGCCGGCGGTCGTTGCCACTGCTGTTATCACCTTTGTGGTCTGGCTTTTGGTTGGTCCCCAGCCACGCTTTGCGCGCGCGCTCGTAAACGCGGTGGCTGTGCTGATTGTGGCCTGCCCGTGCGCGCTGGGCCTCGCCACGCCGATGGCCATTATGGTGGGCACGGGGCGGGGCGCGGGCGCTGGAGTTTTGATTCGGAATGCCGAAGCGCTGGAGGTCTTTGAGAAAGTGGACACACTCATTTTTGACAAGACCGGGACTGTAACAGAAGGCAAACCCAGCCTCACGTCCGTCGTTCCGCTGCACGGGTATGACGAATCGACTCTGCTGCAGCTCGCGGCAAGTCTGGAGATGGCCAGCGAGCATCCGCTGGCTCACGCCATCGTGACCTAGCAAACGAGCGCGGCCTGTCGCTCGCGCCTGTCGCTGACTTTCGTTCCATCACGGGGAAAGGCGTAATGGGAACAGTTTCCGGCAAAAGCGTTGCCGCCGGAAATGAATCTCTGCTTCGCGAGCTATCCATCGATCCGGCTGCGTTTGAGGGAGAGGCCGAGAAAATGCGAACCGAAGGTCAAACCGTCATGCTCATCAGTATTGACGGAAAAGCCGCAGGTCTCCTCGGAGTCTCGGACCCGATTAAGCCTTCCGCGCCGGAAGCTGTCCGCGAACTGAAGGCAAGCGGCCTCAAGCTGTCGATGGTCACGGGGGACAATCGGACGACCGCAGCCGCCGTCGCAAACAGACTCGGACTCGATTACCGCGCGGACGTGCTGCCGAGCGAGAAGGCCGAGGTGGTGAAAACGCTCCAATCCAAAGGCAGCCTGGTTGCAATGGCCGGCGATGGAGTGAATGACGCGCCCGCGCTGGCGCAGGCACAAGTCGGTATCGCCATGGGGACCGGCACAGATGTCGCAATGGAGGCGGCTGGCGTGACGCTGGTCAAAGGCGATCTCCGCGCCATCCTTCGCGCCCGGCGGCTCAGCCAATACACCATGCGGAACATCCGCCAGAACCTCTTCTTCGCATTCATCTATAACGCCCTGGGCGTGCCTATCGCGGCGGGGGTACTCTACCCAATATTCGGATGGCTCCTGAGCCCGGTGATTGCCGCAGCCGCCATGAGTTTCAGTTCCGTATCGGTAATCTCCAATTCTCTACGACTGCGAAATGCAAAGCTGTAATGTGCTTCACTCAAGCAATGTGGAACTGTACTTGTTCGTCATCTGGCGGCGAGCCGGCGCGGTATTTTTGAACTTGCAAACCCCGCGCCATCCACAGATCGCTAAAGTTGAACACCTACTCCCGCCGCCCGCAAGGCGATTTCTTCCGGCCCTCGGCCAGAGCAGCAATCCGCGAGCTTGCCATCGACCACGACTGCGGGCACGCTATGGATTCCATACTGTTTAGCCTTGGCGGCCACATCTGGATGGTGCATGTCATGCACGACTACTTCGCATGAGCCGCACGCCAGTTTCCGCACGAGCGCAACTGTCTCGTCGCACACTCCACACTCGGCGCTGAAGACTTCCACTTTTCTCTTATTGGCGGTCATTTGTCATTTCTCCCTAAGCACCCTAGGTGGTTGATACTGCCCGCTGCCGGAGTGCAATCGCAGCGGGAAGCTACCGGCCAACTGTTCCATGCAGAGGCCAGGATGAGCAGCCCCAGCCCGGCATAGAACACGGGATTGGAGGCCAAAGAAAACTTGCCGAGCAGAATGAGGATGGCGGCAATGGCCCCAACCACAAGC
>JBOGMA010000514.1:0-4367 GCA_050746465.1 Acidobacteriaceae bacterium | reverse complement strand
CAAACGCCTTAATCAGGCTGGTGTGCATACGGTTAAAGGACGCCGTAACCTCCGCAATCTCATCCCCGCCCTTGATTTCGAGCGGAGGCAGATCAATCTCTCCTTTGCTGATGAGGTCTGCATTCTTCGAAACCCGCCGCAGCGGACGAATGACCACCAGATACATCGCGATGTCGATAAGAATAATGGTCAGCAGAAAAATCACACCCAGGCCGATCAGCAGGTGACGAAATCCCTTGTTCGCCATTGCAATTGGAACCGACATGGGCACCGACACAATCTGCGCGCCCACAACATCATTCACCTTCCATCCGTAACCGTGGTCGCGCCCGTAGTGGCGGACCATGGCGCGCGGCGCGTTTGCGGGGCTGCTGTGGCATTGCACGCAGCTTGCGTCAGCGGTAATCCGGTCCGCCACATACAGCGTCCGTCCGACGGGCGTTTCCCGCTCGCCCGAGCGCTCCTTCTGCCCAGGATGATTGCGGAAGTAGTTGATCAAGTCCGCCTCCCAATCCTCGGCACGATTGTCCAGATTGAGAGGATTGATGGCCGTGGCGCGCAGGGAATAATCGGGATAGGAAGACCGCAGCAGCTTGAACGTCGTGTTCACCGCGTAGAACGGTATGGTTTGCGGCAAAAATGTGTTTCTGTGCTCAGGAGTTTTTTCCAGGATGGGGCTGACCTGATTGGCCGCGTAGTTGAACGTGGCCGTGGCGCTGGCTTCCATCAATTTCGCCTGCTCAAGCACTTGCTCGCGCGCGTTCGCCATCAGGAAGTCATACGCGTGTTGGGAGATGAGGTACATGCCCACTCCCAGCACGACGATCAGCACCAGATTGAACTTCATCAGCAGTTTCACTCGACCCTCCTCGAAATACTCCATGCCCGCCGAGCTTGCGCTCGGGCAGGTGCAAGCCAAATCCGGCGCAAAGGGGAGTAGATTGTTCAGCGGCGGATTGGTTGGCAAATTTATGATAGAAGGGTTTACGCGCAGGAGGCTTCGAAGAATGCGGAATTTTGTGAACAGACTTTTTGCGGCAGCGCTCGTCGCGGCTCTGCTTCTGCAGCCGGCGTTTGCGGAACAGCGCGACCCGGCCCGTGAGCAAGCCTTCTCGATGACCGTGACCCAGTACGGAATCGTCGCGACCAGCCAGATCGTGGCCTCCCAGGCTGGTGCGGCAATTTTGGCCAAGGGCGGTTCGGCGGTGGACGCCGCGATTGCGGCCAACGCGGCCCTGGGCGTAATCGAGCCAATGATGAACGGCGTGGGCGGCGACCTCTTCGCTCAGGTTTATATCCATAAAGGCGACAAGCTTTACGGGCTGAACGCCAGCGGATGGTCGCCAAAGGGGCTGTCGATCGAAGCACTGAAAGGCATAGGCCAGACCCACCTGCGAACCATCGATGAGGTTACGGTTCCGGGCGCGGTCGCGGGATGGGTGGCGCTGCACGAGCGCTTTGGAAAGCTGCCGCTCAGCGAAGACCTGGCTCCGGCCATTGCGCTGGCCGAGCAGGGAATTGCCGTACCCGAGACTGACGCGGAGAACTGGAAGACGTATGGAACTCCGTTTGCGAGCGATCCGGCCTTTGCGAATGTGTATATGCCGGATGGGAAGGCTCCAGTCGCGGGCCAGTTGTTCAAGAATCCCGAGCTTGCCATGACCCTGACGCGCATAGCTGACCACGGGAGGGAAGGGTTTTACCAGGGACCGACAGCCGACGCGATCCTGAATCTCGAACGCAAACTCGGCGGCTTTATGCAGGCCGATGATCTGAGCGATTTCGAGCCCGAGTGGGTACAGCCCATCAGCACCACCTATCACGGGTGGACCGTCTACGAACTGCCTCCCAACGGCCAGGGCGAGGCGGCGCTCGCCATGCTGAACATCATGGAGCAGTTCCCCATCAAGCAGTGGGGCCACAACTCGGAAAAAGCCTTGCACGTTGAAATTGAAGCGAAAAAGCTCGCCTACGCAGACCTGAGGCGCTACGTCGGCGACCCGCGCGCGACCGATGTCCCAACCCAGATTCTGATCTCAAAGCAACTCGCCGCAAAACGCGCCAAGCTGATCGGCCCGCAGGCGAATTGCAATGTACTGCCGTCTGACATAACCGAGCAATTAAAGCACCAGAAGAGCGACACGACCTACCTCAGCACCATTGATCGCGACGGCAACGAGGTTTCGCTCATCCAGAGCAACGCGGGCGCGTTTGGTGGCGGACTGGTGGCTCCAGGCACGGGGTTTGTCCTGCAAAACCGTGGCGGCGGATTCACGATGCATCCCGACCGAGGCAACACGCTGCGCCCCCGCACCCGTCCGCTGCACACCATCATTCCGGGGTTTATGACCAACGGCAAACGCCACATCGCCTTCGGAATTATGGGCGGATTCAACCAGCCACTGGCCCACGCGCAGTTCGTCTCCAACGTGGTGGACTTCGGCATGAACCTCCAGGCCGCGCTGGGAGCTGCCCGCTGGACGAAGCGGGACTTCGGCGGCTGCGACGTCTGGGTGGAGAACGGAATCGCTCCGGATGTGGTCGCCGGCCTTCGTAAACAGGGGCACATCGTCACGGTATGGCCGCGCTATTTCCAGAGCATGGGCCGCGGAAACGCAGTCGAAGTGGACGATGGCTCTCCGGTGCATTTCGGAGGCAGCGATCCACGAACGGACGGCGCACCGATTCCGGAACAGATGCCGTTCTAAGCCTGATTCGCGGATTGCCTTTTCGTAGCGACATGCGCAAGTCCCTGTGGGACTATAGAGGGCGTGAATAGCAGCCCGAAAATAGGAACCGAGCCGCGCAAGGCAAATTCGTCCTTGCGCGGAGCCCTGAATTTATTTGCATTTGGGCTTCTGCTTGCCCTCACTTTGGTCTGGACGATTCGCCACCGGCATCGCTCACAGTTGGCCGCTGCGACAAAGCTTGCACTCTCCGCATTGCACGGACCTGCCCCGGCCCCTACGCTGGACGGGACACACCCCTGCATGCTCACGGTGCTTTCCGGCGCAGAAGAGAGGCCGGTTCTGACGCGGTGCGCGACCCCGACAACCCACAAGGGCGGAATGGACCAGTTTGAAGTGGACCTGCGCTACGGCGCTTTCGAGGTTCGCCAGACCGATTTGGAAGTAAATGACACTTTTGATGTGCCGCTGACGCGGACCTATACCGCACAGGACTGGGCTGGTATGAACCGCATACATGCATTTGGGAGGAACAGCAATCATCCTTACGACATTGCGCCGCTTGGAACCAGAAATCCCTATACGGAGATGGATCTGATCCTCGAAGACAGCGATTTCCTCCACTTCAAACGGATTTCACCGGGCACTGGATATGCGAATGCGGTGTACCAGCACACTGAGACCTCAACGCGGTTCTATAAATCGACCATCAACTGGAATGGGAACGGGTGGACGCTGCGGCTGACGGATGGCGAAGAGATCTTCTTTCCCGAATCGTATAGCGCGAAAAACCTGGCGCAGGGCGCGGCAACGGAGATACGCGATGCTGAGGGGAACAAGCTGGAATTGAAGCGCGACCGGCAGCGGAACTTGCTGGAGATACTGACGCCGCATGGACGCTGGATAAAATTCAGCTATGACGACCAAGCCTGGATTACACGGGCCGAGGACGACTTGGGCCACTGGACGAATTACACGTACAACTATTACGGAATGCTGACGGACGTAGTTCATTCATCTGGCGAGGCACGCCACGATGACTATCAGGGATCGCTAATGACTGCCATTCTGGACGGTCAAGGGCATGTGCTGGTGCGCAACACATTTCACGGAAGAGTGCTGACGGTGCAGGTCTATCCGAATGGAGATATTTACAACTATCAATATGTATGGAGCGCAAATAGGAAGTATGCGGTCAAGGTGACAATCACCATGCCAGACGGCAGTAAGAAAGAAGTGTACCCGACCGACTCTGTGTCGGCTGTGGTGCGGAAGTAGAGGTGTTGCCGGTCCTACTCCGCAAAATCCGACATGCGAGGCAGGTAGATGGGCGGCCCGGTCTGCACTTGGGTAGTCTGCTTCAATTGCCCACACGCCGCAAAAATATCCCGTCCCCGAGGTTTGCGAATATACGCCGGAACTCCGTTCAGCTTGAGCTGATGCTGGAACTCGATAACCTGGTGCGGCTGCGGCATGTCGTATTTGATCCCGGGGCCCGGGTTCCACGCAATCAGGTTCACCTTCAGCGGACGATTCACTCGCCGCAGCAGCGCGCCAACTTCGTCCGCATGCTTCAGCTGGTCGTTGACTCCGCCCAGCAGGACATATTCGAACGTCAGCTTCTCTTTGGCGCGCAGCGGAATCTCCCGCACAGCCCGCAGCAGCCGGTCAATGTCCCAC
>JBOGMA010000513.1:0-3495 GCA_050746465.1 Acidobacteriaceae bacterium | reverse complement strand
GGCTGTGTCTCACAGGGCCACGATGAAAAAGAGGCGCTGGAGAACATTCGTGAAGCCATCACCGCTTGGATGTGGGCTGAAGATCAGAAGGCGATGAAGGGGATCCCATCCGAGCAGACGCAGATCGTTGTTGCCGTCTAGCTCGCCATCCGAGTTTCCACACAATTGTTGCTTTTCCACTCCCCACTTCTTGAAAAAAGGGCACTAAAGTAGGCGCATGGGTACACTTGCAAACATCTCGGGCAAAGAGGCTGTCAAGGCATTCGGCAGAGCCGGATGGACCTTGGCCGGACAAGTCGGCAGCCACTGCATGATGACAAAGCCAGGCGAGCGAGCGAACCTCTCAATCCCTCAGCACAAAGAGCTTTCGATGGGAACGCTTCGTGCGCTGATCCGCGCCGCCAATATGACGGTGGAGCAATTCCTCGAATTGCTCTGATCTTCGAATCAGAACCGGGACCCAAACTGAAAACGGGCATTTGTGAACTGGGTTCGCCCCACCGATTGCCGCCCGTTCCGAACCTATAATCGGAAGTGTCTGTTTCTCTTATGCCGGGTTGCAATTTCCATGCGGGGCGGGTTCGGCTGCTCGCGATTGCCGGCTGCCTCTGCCTGTTTGGTTCGCTCTGGGCGTCGGCGGCATCGCGTCGCGCGGAGATCACCGGCATCCGCTACTGGTCCACGTCCGAATACACTCGCGTAGCCATCGACCTGCAGTCGGAGGTGCGGTATAGCACGGCTCGCGTGTCCAGCCCCGACCGAATCTTCTTTGACTTCCATGGAGTTCGGCTCTCGCCGCGGCTGATTGGCAAAACCGACCATGTGATCGACGAGGGCTTTCTGCGGCAGATTCGCGTCGAACAGATTTCGGGAGACACCACCCGCATCGTTCTCAACGTGAGCGACGCCAGCCAATACTATGCCTTCTTCCTGCCCAATCCGGCGCGGCTCATCATCGACGTGCGTGGAAGTGCCCACGGCGCAAAGCCGGTCTACACCGTGAATGCGCCGGTGGGCCGCAAGCCGGTTTCCACCGTGCACGCACGGGTCGAGCGCAGAGTGGTGCGACGCCCGCGCGTGAGCGCGATCGACATTGCCGCCGTGAAGGGAATCGGCCTGGGCCCGGAGGTGGTTGGCGCAGACCGCGCCGGTGTGCCGATTGATAGAACACGCAACACCACTTTCGCCAGGCGCAGCGAGCGAACTATCGAGAACAATGCGGAATTCGGAAGCCCGAAACCAGCGCTTCCGAAGAAAGCTCCTCCGCCACAGATCGTTGCTTTCGCGTCGTCTGCCTCAACCGACGTATCTCCGCTCAAGACGCGCTCAAAAGTGGATCGCAGCCGGATGCCCGCTCCGAAGCCCGTACCCGCGGCGGTGCTGCCTGCAAGCGGAGAGCCGTCGATGGTTCGCACGCTCGGGCTCAAGATCAATCGCATCGTTATTGACGCCGGGCACGGGGGACACGACTCTGGCACTCTCGGGCCCGGCGGAATCGAAGAGAAGGACGTTGTCCTCGATGTAGCCTTGCGACTTGGCGCGCTGCTCAAACAGAAGCTGCGCGCCGACGTGATCTACACTCGCAGCACCGACACTTTCATTCCGCTGGAGACGCGCACCGAAATCGCGAACAAGGCACATGCCGACCTGTTTATATCGATCCACGCTAATTCCAGCTCCGACTCAACCGTGCGGGGCGTCGAAACTTACTACCTGAACTTCACGACCTCCGCCGACGCGCTGGCCGTCGCGGCGCGCGAGAATGCGGTTTCGGACCAGTCGATCCACCAGCTATCAGACCTGGTGAAGAAGATCGCTCTGCAGGACAAGATCAGCGAGTCGCGGACCTTCGCCTCGGACGTGGAGCAGAATCTCTACGACGGGCTTGAATCCGGGAACCCTGGCCTGAGGGATCGCGGTGTGAAGAAAGCGCCCTTTGTTGTCCTGATCGGCGCGAATATGCCGTCCATTCTGGCTGAGATCTCCTTTCTTACTAATCCTGAAGACGCGAACGAGCTGCGCCGGCCGAAGTATCGCGAGCGCATAGCCGAAGCCTTGTACAAAGGAGTGGCGCAGTACGTGGATAGCCTGGGCGGAGTGCGGCTGGCCGACGCTTCCCCGGCGAGTTCCCGTAAGAGGTCCAGCGCAAGCCAGCAATAGTGCGAAAATGATACCCTCAAGTTGAATGGCTTTCCCGCTACGCTCCGTTGGCCGCTTCGCCGGACTGGCGGTCTGTTCCCTCCTCTTTGCCGCATCCTCCGTTCTTTTTGCGCAAACTCCAATTCCTGTTTCCATCAAGCCTCCTGCGTCAGAGTCGATCCTTCCTGCCCACTTTTCCGGATGGGTCGAGCATGGCACGGCCAAAACCGGCACTGCTCCCCAAAGTGCTGACCCGGCCAACGCAGATGCTCTGTCCGAATACGGCCTGAAGATTTTTGCCGATGCCACCTACCATCAGGGAGCGGCCGTTGCGCATGTGCGCGCGATGCGCTTCGATGATGCCACCGGCGCGTACGGCGCATTCACCTTTTATCGCAAGCCGGGCATGAGCGCGAAGGCCGTCGGCAAAGGTGGGGCTGGAAATGCGCATGAGATCGTCTTCTGGGCAGGCACGACGGCGGTGGATGTGACGTTTGGATCTTCGGGCGCTCCTTCACAGTCTGCGCTGAAATCACTGGCTTCCACGCTGCCGCCCGCCCTTGGCTCAACCGGCGTCCCGCCATCGCTCCCTTCCTATCTTCCTGCCGGGTTCGATCTCTCCAGCGTGCATTACGCCATTGGACCTGCGGCCTTCGTAAAGAGCGGCGGCATACTTCCGGCGAGCGTGATCAGTTTCAGCCGCGACGCGGAAGTGGTCACTGCTCGATATGACCTGCACGGCAGCCGGGGAACGCTGACGCTGATTGAGTATCCGACCCCTCAGATGGCGGTTGAAGCGGAGAAGGCGATGAACGCATTGCTGAAGGGGCCGCTTCCGGAATCGATGAAGGGAAGCAGCCCTTCGGCGCTCGCAGTGCGGCGCAGCGGACCCATCGTCGCGATGACCAGCGGCCAGTTCTCCGCTTCCGAAGCGCAATCGCTGCTTGGAAAGTTGACGTATCGGGCCGAGGTCACATGGAGCCATCCGACCAGCGGCGAGAGCGAAGTGAAAAAGGCGGCGCAGATGCTGATCGGCATCGCGTACCTCACAGGCATTCTGGTTTTGTGCGCGCTGGTCCTCGCCGCGTTTCTCAGCGGAGGGCGCGTTCTGTGGCGGACGGTGCGCGGCAAGCCGGCTTCCTCGGTTTACGAGGAGGATTTCATCAGCCTGAACTTGAGCGGGTGGAATCCGGGAGCACCGCGAAAAATGCCTTAAAAGCGGTGCAGGCTGAGAAGTAAGTAGCTGATTTGGAATTAATTACCTATTTTTCCACAGGCTTAATCGCGAACATAGAGCGAAAAATGGTGATGGAGGGGTTGATTTTCCATTTTCCTAAGTCGCTGAAAGCAAGGTGG
>JBOGMA010000512.1:0-8401 GCA_050746465.1 Acidobacteriaceae bacterium | reverse complement strand
ATGGTATTAAGCGTTTCTTTGAGCTGCAGGATTTCACCGCGCACGTCTACAGTGATTTTCTTGGAAAGGTCACCGGTCGCAATGGCGGTAGCAACTTCAGCAATATTACGAACCTGGCCGGTCAAGTTGCTGGCCATGAAGTTCACGTTATCGGTGAGATCCTTCCACGTGCCGCCGACACCCGGCACCTGCGCCTGGCCACCAAGTTTGCCTTCCGTGCCCACTTCACGAGCTACGCGTGTAACCTCGCCTGCAAATGCGTTGAGCTGGTCCACCATGGTGTTCAGGGTTTCCTTCAATTGAAGGATCTCTCCGCGAACGTCGACAGTGATCTTGCGTGATAGGTCGCCGCTGGCGATGGCGGTTGCCACTTCGGCGATGTTGCGAACCTGGCCGGTGAGATTGCTGGCCATGAAGTTCACGTTGTCAGTGAGGTCCTTCCATGTACCGCCGACGCCGGGTACCTGGGCCTGGCCGCCTAGCTTGCCCTCGGTTCCTACCTCGCGGGCAACGCGCGTGACTTCTCCCGCGAAGGCATTGAGCTGGTCCACCATGGTGTTGATGGTGTCTTTGAGCTCCAGGATTTCGCCTCTGACATCAACAGTGATTTTGCGCGAAAGGTCGCCGCGGGCGACGGCGGTTGTGACTTCAGCAATGTTTCGCACCTGACCGGTCAGGTTTCCAGCCATGGCGTTGACTGAGTCGGTAAGGTCTTTCCAAGTACCGGCGACGCCAGGCACAACGGCTTGACCACCGAGCTTTCCGTCGGTCCCAACTTCGCGAGCCACGCGCGTTACTTCAGAGGCGAATGAGCGCAACTGGTCGACCATGGTGTTGATGGCCTCTTTGAGTTGCAGAATCTCGCCACGCACATCCACAGTGATTTTGCGGGAAAGATCACCGTTCGCTACGGCGGTCGCTACTTCAGCGATGTTGCGAACCTGGGCTGTGAGGTTTCCCGCCATCGAGTTAACAGAATCGGTGAGGTCTTTCCATGTTCCGGCGACTCCAGGAACCTTGGCCTGGCCGCCCAGTTTTCCTTCTGAACCAACTTCGCGGGCAACGCGTGTTACCTCGGCGGTGAAAACGCCTAACTGCTGGATCATGGTGTTGACGATCTTTGCGGAGCGAAGGAATTCGCCTTCCAATGGGCGGCCATCCACATCCATCCTTACGGACTGTGTCAAGTTTCCTTCAGCTACGGCTGCAATGGCCCGGGTAACCTCCGTAGTTGGCCGCAGCAGATCGTCGATCAGCGTGTTGACGCTTACCTCAATTTCGCCCCAGGCACCTCTGGATTGGTCGAATTTCGCCCTCTGGCGGGTCCGTCCTTCTTTGCCGACGACCTGACCGACATGTTTCATCTCGGTGGCGATCTTCTGGTTCGCCATAGCGATTTCATTGAAGCAATCGGCTATTTTGCCGGTGATTCCGGTCCACGATCGGGGTAGACGGACGGAGAAATCGCCATCGCGCATCGATTGGAGCCGTTCCAGCACGAGCGCCAATTCCGCGGAATCAGGTTCCGCAACTGCGCTGGCGCGGCCATTGCTCTTTACCCTGGGAGCAGAGACCATTCCATCTGCGTTGATTGTCGCGGATTTTTTCATTCGTTTCTCCTGAGCACGGCCCGATTCGGCGATGTCGCTGAAGTTATACACACAACCAGTTTCACCGTTGGATGCGGAGGCTTAAGGCTTGGTTGCATTGCCAAAACCGAACCTAAGTTGATCGGTTTTTGCCTCGAAAAAATTAGACACAGAAGCAGTTTGCTTTTAGGATGTGGGTGGTTTGTTTTTGCATATTGCACCATTGCTTACCATCTTAGGCGCGCCGTTCCTAGCCTGAATGCTTTACTGGGTTCTCCTGTTTTCAAGTAGCTCGCGCGTTCCTGAAACTATACGCATAACGTTGTTACTCGATGACGCTCTGCCAGGTTCCATTTTGAGATGAGGGATCGAGGCCATCAACCGACACAAAGGACCGAATCTATAGGCAGCGATGACAGAAGTGAATCCGCAGCCAGAGATGAATATTTACGAATTCATCCTGGAGAACATAGACAGCGTCCCGCATCTGGAAGCGCTAGTGCTGCTCTGGAACAGCAGACCTGTCGGTTGGACGACTGAAGAGCTGGCCTCTCGGCTCTATATTCCCGCGGAAAAAGTGGACAGCCTGCTCGCCGACCTGGTGCGGCTGCAATTCCTTGCAAAGACTACAAGCTCGCCTGCGAAGTTTTCGTACAACCCGCGTTCCGAAGAGCAGAACGAGATGATGCGGCTGGTTGACTCCGCATACCGGCGCGACCTGGTTCGAATCTCGACCATGATACACTCCAAGACCTCTCCCTCTGTACGCGAATTCGCACGCGCATTCCGCATTAAGAAGGAACGTGACTGATGGCGGCTGCCCTTTATATTGCCACCTGTCTGACAACCATGCTCTGCGCCATTTTGCTGTTGCGCGCTTATGCCCGCGTGAGAAGACGCCTGCTCTTATGGAGTGGATTGTGCTTCGTCGGGCTGACGGTTTCCAATTTCCTGGTCTTCGCCGATATCGTGCTACCGACACCCGACCTTTATACCTGGCGCCTAGGTTCGGCGGTCATCGCCATGGCGCTCCTGCTCTACGGGTTGGTGTGGGAGAGTCAATGAGCTCGATCTCGCATCCCTTGGCAGACATTTTCCTGCTCGGCATTGTTGCGGCTTGCTATCTGCTGGGCGGACTGTATTTTCTGAGATTCTGGAAGTCGACGAGAGACTATCTTTTTCTTGCGTTCGCGGTCTTCTTCGGGATTCAGGGGGGCAGCAGTTGCTTTACCGTGAGCCTTTCCCATCCTAACGAGGGAAGCCTATGGATTGGGCTGGTGCGACTGCTGTCAATTCTGGCCGTGCTCGGAGCCATTCTGTGGAAGAACTTCGGGGAGCGATGAGGATTGCCTTCCGCGAAACTATTCCTTTAGTGCGAGGTCGCGGCGTGCCGGGTTATTCAGCTTGGCGTCTGTAGCCCATAGTCCAGCGCTGGGAGTGCTGATGTAGAACACCTCTTCGCCGTCAGACATGGTATTCCAGCCTTCTTTCAATTTCGCCGGGTCATAACGCCGCTGCGCTTCAGCCAGATCGGCGAATTCATAACCGACCGACTCGATCTCCTGGCGAGTAAGGTGGCCTGGAGCGTAGGTAATGGTGAAGCGGCCCTCGCTGGAGCCATGAATCAGGTGAGCCACGCCGTGAGGAATGGCCTGCATGTCGGGCTCCGATTGGAAGAGCTTCAGAGTACGTTCTGTTCCCTTGTAGCCGTACTTGCGGATGAGCGCGTCGACTTCCGGCTGCTCTCCGAAGCGCTCGACACCCGGCGCGAGAATCAGAAGTTGGCCGCCGTCGGCGATCGCCATACGGGTGCGATAAACCGCCTTGTTCGCGACCCAGGTGGCGCGGAACTCGTCCGGCTGCATGACCGCAACTACTTTTTTGATCGGCTGTTGAAATACGGTGATGTTCTGCTTGCGTGAGCGCCGGGCAGCCTGAAGGTAAGTATCAAGGTCGTCGCCAATGTATAGGCCGCTGGTGACAAGTCGATTGGCTGGATCGCGCTGCAAAACGATCTGGAAGTACACGTCCGGCAGATGCTTGAGCATGTCCTGCTCGGCCTGGTTGTAGCAGGCGCGCAATGGCGTAACGAGACAGCCAAGATTGTTCTCAATCCCATAGACCGCGGCGGCGATGTGCGATGAGCAGATCGTGTCCTTGCCGCCGAGTCCGATGAAGTAGTTCTTGTTGTGGTTGGCGAAGCCAAGCACTTCGTGGGGGACGACATGGCCAATGTTAACGATGAGGTCCCATGTTTGATCCATCAGAGTGGAGTTGATATCGACGGGGATGGGCCAGTCGGCGGCTCCGCCTGTCGTCTCGTTCACCATCTCGCCGGGAATTACGCCGACATGCGAAACGCCGTTGCGCCAGTCGTGCGGAAGGATGATGTGGTTCGGAATGGAGCCGAACATCCATTTGTTTTCAGCCTCGGTGTGCGGCCGGTGCTGGCCAAGGGTCGGAATGACGCGCACGTGGGCATCCGGCTCTCGGCGCATGATCTCCTGGTAGAGCCATTCCGTTACTTTGCCTGCTCCGGAATGTGCGCGGGTGAGGTCCGGCGGCAGCAGGAGCACGCGCATTAGCTTCGGAGCGATCCGCTTTTGTGCTTCATCGATCAGCCGCATAGCCGCGGCTTTGATCTCGATTTCCGGAATCGACTCGGCTTCAACTTTGAACCATGGCATCTTTGCGTCCGCCCTTCGCATGGATTAGTGCGTCCTTATTATGCTAATCGATTGCCCTGAAGGTTAAGCTGCGTTTAGCCTAGGGACAACTCGGCGCGCAATTGTCCTGCCGCACAACGCGGAATGGGGCTCAGGCTCGCATATCCCACTAAGGAGAAGGAATGAGCTCGAGACGAGACTTTCTGAAGCAAGCCATTTTTCTTTCCGGAGCAGCCGGATTTTCAGGCAGATTTCCGAAATCGATTGAGCGCGCCTTCTCCATCGATCCCGAAGTGGGCACGTCGTGGACGGATGCCGAGCACATTGTGATTCTGATGCAGGAGAACCGCTCGTTTGACCATTTATTTGGTGGTTTGCAGGGCGTCCGCGGCTTCAATGATCCGCGCGCGATTCGCCAGGCGAACGGCAACTCCGTGTTTCTCCAGACCGATGCCGCTGGCGCGACCTATGCTCCCTGGCGGCTCGACATCAAGGACACGCGCGCGACCTGGATGGGCTCGATTCCCCACGTGCGCTATAGCTGCGTCGACGCATGGAACGGCGGCCTTTCAAACAACTGGATTGACGCCAAGCGATCGGAGGAGAAGGAATACACTGCAGTCCCGCTGACGATGGGCCACTATACGCGCGAGGATCTTCCCTTCTACTACGCGCTTGCCGACGCCTTTACAGTATGCGACCAGAATTATTGCGGCGTCATGAGCAGCACGACTCCAAACCGCATTACCTTTATGACCGGAACGGTGCGCGACCGCCAGAGCACGCATTCCAAGGTCTATATCCGCAACGAGGAGATATCCCGGGGAGATATGCCGTGGACTACCTTCCCGGAACGACTGCAGACGGCCGGTATTTCATGGAAGTATTACCAGAACGATCTGGACCACTCGGGCGGCATGAATGGAGACGAGGCCGGATGGCTTGGAAACTTCGGCACCAATGTTCTGGAGTTCTTCAAGAACTACAACATTCAGCTAACGCCCCGATACGGCGCATGGATTCAGGAGAGGATTACATCGCTGTCGGCTGCTATCCAGAGGACGCGGGATGAGCTAGACCGGCATAAGGACGATAAGCAGGTTTCGGATAAGCTTCATAACCGGCTTAAGAACCAGTTATCCAGAATGGATAAGTCGAATGCGGACCAAAAGCTATTCCAGGGAAGCCTGGCCGACCTTTCAGCGGATGCACAGGAGATTCACAAGCGCGCCTTCGTCACAAATGATGCGGATGCGGATTTTCATAGCCTGGAAACCATCGACTTTGAAGGCGACGGAACCATCCAGAAGATGCAGGTTCCAAAGGGAGATATTCTACACCAGTTCCGCCGAGACGTCAGCAGCAGCAAGCTCCCAGCTATCTCGTGGCTTTCGGCTCCGGGGCACTTTTCCGATCATCCTTACTCGCCTTGGTATGGGGCGTGGTATGTGTCGGAGGTTATGGATATCCTGACCCAGAACCCTGAGATATGGAAGAAGACTATCTTCATTCTGACTTATGACGAGAATGACGGTTACTTCGACCATGCTCCGTCCTTTGTAGCTGCGGATCCGAAGCGGAAGATTACGGGAGGCGCGTCCAAGGGCATCGACACCGCACTTGAATATACCTATGTTCATGACGGGCTGGTTCAAGGAGTATCTGAAAAGCAAGCGAGATCAGGGCCTATTGGCCTGGGCTTCCGAGTACCCATGATCCTTGCTTCGCCCTGGAGTCGCGGCGGCTGGGTAAATTCGCAGTTGTTCGAACATACATCCACCATTCAGTTTCTGGAGCAGTTTGTTGAGCGCAAGTTTAAGAAGCAGGTCAAGGAGACAAACATCAGCGCGTGGCGACGGACCATCTCTGGAGACCTTACTTCGGCATTCCGGCAGTATGATGGCACTCGTCCCTCGCTGCCGTTCCTCAATCGAGACAAGTACGTTGAGTCCATCCAACGCGCTCGATATAAGGAAGTCCCCTCAAATTACAAGAACCTGAACGGCGAGAAGACTGCGCTTGCCAATCGCGACTTGCGGCGTTCCGGGCTTCTCCCTTCTCAGGAGCCGGGCATGCGCAAGGCCTGCGCTCTACCTTATGAAGCGTATGCGGATGGCGGGCTGAATCACCACGGCAGCAAGTTTGACTTATCCATACGGGTTGGCGGCCGGGCAGCAGGATTTCCTTTCAACGTATACCTCTACGGCACGAAGGAGAGCACTGCCTCGACGGCACCGACTCAGTCGCAGCCCAATATGATTTCGGCAACCTATGCGGTAAAGGCGAATGATGCGCTTCGAGAGTCGTTTGACCTGGACATGTTCTCAGATCGGCGTTACGACATTGCTATTCATGGGCCGAATGGGTTTTTCCGGGAGTTCAAGGGCGGCCACGACGACCCTGAGGTTGAAGTTGCCCTCTCGTATGGACGAGACGGCAACGGGTTTTCCGGGAATGTTCAGGTATCCCTAACGAATAAAGACAAAAAGGCATGCTCGGTCCAAATTGTTGATTCCTCTTATGGCTCAAAGCCGGTGGATAAGACGCTTGCCCCAGGAACAGAACAAGCTACTGTAGTTCTTGACTTATCGAAACAGCACGGCTGGTATGACTTCACCGTTCGGGTGACCGGAGCTGCGGGGTTTGAGAGGCGATATGCCGGGCACGTTGAGACGGGACAGCCGAGTTATACCGATCCGCTGATGGGTGATGCGGTTTAGTCGGCTTCTTTGCTGTTCAGCCGTTCGCGGTAGATGGCGTCCAGGACGCCGTTGAGGAAGTTGATGGACTCGGGCGAAGAGTAGCGGCGCGCGATCTCCAGCGCTTCGTTGATGACAATGGGCGCAGGAGTTCCGGGGAAGCCGGTGAGCTCGGCGACGGCCATGCGCAGCACATTGCGGTCCACAGAGGACATGCGGGCCAGCTTCCAGTTGGCGGAGTGCCGCTCGATGGTCTGGTCGATCTCCGGCTGGTGAGCGCCGGCGACGCGGAAGAGGTCTTCGGCGAAACCGCGAGTGTCGGGCTCGACCTCGTCGCGGGCCTCCCAGAAGGTTTTGCGAACCTCGTCCGGGTTCTGGCCGCCTATGTCGGCCTGGAAGAGCATCTGCATGGCTAGCTCGCGGGCCTTGCGGCGCTTGCCGGTGGTGGTCATCGAGCGGGTTCCGTTATTGCGGCTTGGGAAGCGGCGAGCTTGCGGCCCAGCGAAACCATTTCCATGGCCGCGGCTGCGGCTTCGAATCCCTTGTTGCCGGACTTGACGCCGGCGCGGTCGAGGGCCTGTTCAAGCGTGTCGCAGGTGAGGACTCCGAATGCGTGCGGGATTCCAGTCTCCTGCTGCGACTGGCCGATGCCGCGGGCTACTTCGTTGTAGATAGCCTCAAAGTGGGCCGTGTCTCCGCGGAGCAGGCAGCCGAGGGTGATGATTGCATCCGCCCGGCGGGCTTCGGCAACAGAGCGGGCGGCGGCGGGAATTTCCCAGGCGCCGGGGACGCGGATAATCTCGATATCGGTTCGGGCAGCGCCGCTGCGGAGCAGGCAGTCGAGCGCACCCTGGAGCAGGCGGTCGGTGATGACTGCGTTCCAGCGGGCGACGACAATGGCGAACCTCATTCCAGTGGCAAGGAGGTCCCCTTCGAGGGCGGCGGGCTTACCGAGGAGCGGATCCTGCCACTCCCAGAAGGTCAGCGAAAAACCGGTGACCGGCTCGACGGTGAACGTCCGGGATTTCCAGAAGGTGTCTTCGATGGCGGTCAGGCGGAGGTCGGGCTGGCCGGAAGGCATCTTTGGGTTTTCCAAGCCGAGATGGTCGGCCAGCCAGCGTGCGGCTACTCGACGAACGTCGTCAAGGGCAGTGACCTCTATCCAGGTTCCGGCAGAGGCGCGGGCGGAGCCGTCGACGATCTCGAGGTTGCCGACGGGGGCAAGGAAGGGGCATCCACGGCTGGAGTCGTCGTCCCATGCTTTGCCGGGTTCAAAGCCGAGGGCCGAGAAGAAGCTGGTGAGCGCCTCAAAATCGGCGGCCGAGGCGGCGGGGCGAACGAAGGTAATGCCTTTAATCATGTTTTCTCAGAGTATCAGCGGATCCCGTCCGTTACTGCTTTAGCCCCCGATTCTTCAGCATCGGTTCGATGCTGGGCTTGCCGCCCA
>JBOGMA010000511.1:0-3997 GCA_050746465.1 Acidobacteriaceae bacterium | reverse complement strand
ATGTGGTGGTCCCCATGGCGGGCGGTTCACTGATTACCAAGATTCGCAAGGCCTTCAAGGAACTCATCGCGCTCGGACTGGTTGAGGAGAAAGAGGTCCGCTTCTTCGGGGCGCAGGCCACCGGATGTTCGCCCATCTCGACAGCGGTCAAGGCCGGCACCGACAACATCGAGCCGCAGCGGCCTTCAACGATCGCCCGCTCGCTCGCCATCGGGAATCCTGCTGACGGAACCTACGCCGCCCGCTGCATTCGCGAGAGCGGCGGATGGGCCGAGGATGTTTCCGACGTCGAGATCGTCTCCGCGATTCAAGAACTGGCTGAGACAGAAGGCGTCTTTACCGAGACCGCCGGTGGCGTCACCACCGCCGTCACCGCACGGCTCTACGCGCACGGGCGCATCCAGCCGGACGAGCTGACCGTGTCCTGTATCACCGGCAATGGTCTCAAGACCACCGACGCGCTCGCCGGAGCCTACGAGGAAGGCCGCGCCATCCGCCCACGTCTGGCCGACTTCGAAACCTACGTGGATGCACTGAATGAAGATCGCGAATTAGTCGCTGGAGGAGTCCATGTCCGTTAAAGTTACGTTGCCCAACGCTTTCCAGAAGCATACCGATGGCAAGCGCGAGCTGGAGTCGAACGCCCACAACCTGCCTGAGCTGGTCACGGACATCGAGAACAGCTTCCCGGCGCTTCGCCCCCACCTCCGCGACGAGCAAGGCCAGGTCCGCCGCTTCATCAACTTCTACGTGAACGACGAAGACATCCGCTTCCTGGGCAACGAGAAGTACGCCTTCAAGGACGGGGATGAGGTTCTGGTGATTCCGTCCATTGCTGGAGGGTCCTGCTCCTGCTGCTCGTATTGCGGGCGGGAAAACTGCACCTGCTGCTGGTAGGCTAGAACCGCTTTAAATCCAGGATTGCTTCGTAGACGTCATCCACTTGCGGCAGGATGACGTCTTCGAGTATTGGCTGGTAGGCGACGAAGGTGTCCATGGACGCCAGCCGCTTCACCGGCGCGTCCAAGTCGTGGAAGAGTTCGTCGCCGATGCGTGCCGCAAGCTCCGCTCCATATCCCCAACTCAGCATGTCTTCGTGGGCCACGATCACGCGGCTGGTTTTGCGCACCGACTCGGCGATGGCTTCGAAGTCATACGGGCTCAGCGTGCGCAGGTCGAGGATTTCGGTCTCGATTCCATGTTCGCGATGCGCCTTTTCCGCAGCCTGTAATGCGCGCGGGACAATGGCTCCGTAGGTCACGATGGTGAGATCCCGCCCTTCGCGAACGGTGGCCGCCTTGCCGAATGGGATCATGTAATCCGGGCCGGGGTAGAAGGCGCGCCCATAGAATCCGCGATACAGGTGCTTGTGCTCCAGGAACATCACCGGATCGTCGCAGCGGATAGCCGTGCGCAGCAGTCCGTTTGCGTCCAGGGCGTTCGACGGGAACACAACCCGTATGCCCGGTGTGTGGGTGAAGATGCTTTCGCCGGACTGCGAGTGGTAGATCGAGCCTCCGGTGAGATAGCCGCCGATGGGCACGCGAACCACAGCGGGGCAGGCCCAGGTTCCGCTGGAGCGCCAGCGCATCAGCGGCAGTTCGTTGCGGAGCTGGTGCATCGCCGGCCAGATGTAGTCGAAGAATTGAATTTCGACTACGGGCTTGAGTCCGCGCACAGCCATGCCGACGGCGCGGCCAACGATATTCGCTTCGGCCAGCGGGGAGTTGAAGGAGCGGTCGGCTCCAAACTCCGCCTGAAGCCCAGCGGTGAGCTTGAACACTCCGCCCTTGCCCTTAACGGAGCCTTCCTTCAGATAATCCGTGCGCGAGCAGTCGGCCACGTCTTCGCCGAAGACGACGATGCGTGGGTCGCGGCGCATTTCGTCCTTGAGGCAGAGATTGATGAGGTCGGCCATGGTGCGTTCCTGCGCTTTGACGGGGGGCGGCGCAGGCTGTGTCTGCAACTCTGGACGGGTTGGGTCGTAGTGTTCGGAGTAAACGTGCTTCAGAATTTCCGGCTTGTGAGGCAGCGGCAGCGGCGCACGGAGGGCGTGTTCGGCGGCCTGGCGCACTTCGTCGTCCAGCTTCTTTTCCAGCCGGTTAATGCCTTCGGTGTCGAGAATGCCTTCGCGCAGCAGCAGCATCTGCGTTTTAGAAAGCGGGTCGCGAAGGGCATCGGCGTGGCGCTCGGCTTCGGGCCGATAGAGCTTCTCGTCGTCTGAGAGCGAATGGGAATAGGGCCGGATCACGTGGCCGTGGACCAGCGCCGGGCCTTTTCCGGCGCGGCAATGCGCGGCGGCGGCTTCAAAAGCGCGGAGGCACTCGACGATATCGGTGCCGTCGATCTCGGCAAAGAAGAAGTTCGGGAAATTCTCAACGAGCTTCGAAATGCTGCCGCCCGGCGTGTTTACTTCTACGGGAACGGAGATGGCGTAGCCGTTGTCTTCGATGACAAAGATGACGGGAAGTTTTTCATTGGACGCGGTGTTGAGCGATTCCCAGAACTCGCCCTGGGACGTGGAACCTTCGCCGACTGAGACGTAGACGACCTCATCTCCGCGGAACTGAACATCGCGCCACTGGCGGTAGTCGCCCTCGTGTTTCTCCGCGGCTTCAGGATGGCGGGAGAAATAGCGTCCGGCTTCGGCGCAACCGACAGCGTGCAGGCATTGGGTGGAGGTGGCGGATGAGCCGGAGACGATGTGGTGCGCAGGGCTGCTCCAATGCGAAGGCATCTGGCGGCCGCCGCTGGCCGGGTCGGAGGCCGCGCCGACGGATTCGAGAAACATGGCTTCCGGGGTGACGCCGAGCGCCAGCACCAGCCCGCGGTCGCGGTAGTAAGGGAAGAACCAGTCGTATCCGGCGCGCAGAGTGAGGCCGGCGGCGACCAGCAAGGCTTCATGGCCCGCGCCGGAAACCTGGAAGAATATCTTCTGCTGCTGCTTCAGAATGATCTCGCGGTCATCCATGCGTCGCGACAGATAGATGAGCCGATAGGCATCAATAAGGCGTTCGGGCGCGAAACCGGCCGTGATGTGTGTGCTGTTCGGTTCTGCGACTACGCTGCGAGCCATAGGGCCAATCTCCCCCGGAATTTGAAACCTGCTCGTTCTTTCTTACCGGAAAGAACCCCAAATTGTACAGCCGCGCGAGGGCAGCCGAACAGTTTGCCGCAACCCTGCTATGCTCCCGCGATCTGCGTTGCCAGGCGGATGGTGGCAGTGTGCGCCGGCGCTGTTTGATGCAGGCGCACCAGTCGCAGCACGGTGATGTCATCCTTCTGACCGAAATCACGAGCGGCTTCCACGATCTGTTCCACCGAAGGATTGGATGCGGCGAGGGCGGCGACGCGATCAAAGCCGTACAGTTCGCCACTTTCGTTTTGCGCCTCGACCACGCCGTCGGTGTAGAAGGTAAGCGAGTCGTTTTCTTTAAGGTGGAAACCGGTTTCGTCGTATTTTGTGTCGGGAGCGAGTCCGAGCGGCAGAGATCCGGTGACGGGCAGTTCGATCGTGTTGTGGAAGGGTGAGAGATGCCCGGCGTTTGCAAGAGTGACTGAGCCGTCGGGGTCAATACGGGCAACCAGGCAGGTGGCGAAGCCTCCATCGGTGCGGCCGATGAGGCGGCGGCTCAACCGTGCCAGGATCTCGGCCGGGCTTTGGGTGTAGTCGGCAAGAGTGCGCACGCTGCCAACGATGAGCGAGACGGTCATGGCAGCCTTGAGACCTTTGCCGCTGACGTCTCCCAGGATGATGAGGGCGGAGCCGTTGGCAAGGGGGATGACCTGGAAGAAGTCGCCGCCAACTTCTTCCGCGGGCCGGTAAATGCTGGAGATGGAGAATCCGGGGATGCCCGGCGTTTCTTCAGGGACGAGGACCTTCTGAACTTCCTGCGCGGATTTCAGTTCGAGTTCCATTTTTGATTGATGCTCGCGCTCGAGGAACTGCTCGCGGGCGATAGTGAAGATGAGGGCGAGGAAGAGCAGGGTATTGAGG
>JBOGMA010000510.1:0-2805 GCA_050746465.1 Acidobacteriaceae bacterium | reverse complement strand
ATGTGGTTGAGGTGAAAGTGGACACCGAGGTAGGGCGCATCCATGTGACGCGCGTCTTTTCGGTGCATGACTGCGGGCGTCCCATGAATCCGGCGCAGGTGATCAGCCAGATCAACGGCGGCGTTATCCAGGGAATTTCGTACACCCTGTTTGAAAACCGCCTGATCGATCCCAACTACGGCCTCATGGTGAACCCGAACCTCGATCAGTACAAAATCACCGGCTCGTGCGAAACACCTGACATTCAGGTGCATCTCGTAGAGGCTTATCTTGGACAAAGCTCTACGGATGCATCCGGCATTGGCGAGGCGGCGGGGATTATTTCCGTCGGAGCTGCGATTGGCAACGCCGTTTATAACGCTCTCGGTGTCCGCATACGCCAGACGCCGATGACGCCCGCAGTCGTTCTGGCCGCGCTGAACCAGCGTGAGCAAGGGAGGAACCTGGCATGAACAGTTTCGTACTCGCAGAATGCAAAACCGTGGATGCCGCGCTGTCGCAGTTGAAAGATGGTGCCGTGGTTAAGGCTGGAGGCATCGACCTTCTTGATCGCATGAAGAATGGGACGACTCAGCCGCCGAAGCTGGTGAACATTCGCAATATTTCAGAGTTGCGGGGGATTCATGAGACGCCGCAGGGGCTTACGATTGGCGCACTCACGACTCTGTCCGAGATCAGTGAGCATCCGGCGATTCGGGCGAAGTACCAGATCCTTTCCGACGCGTGCGGCCATGCCGCAACGCCGCACCTTCGCAACGTCGCGACGGTGGGCGGCAATCTGCTTCAACCGGTGCAGTGCTGGTATTATCGGTCGGCGGACTTCCAATGTTTTCGCAGAGGCAAGGATTTCTGCTTTGCATTTGAGGGACTCAACCAGTACCACGCCATTATGGATTACGGAATGTGTCCCGCCGTCGCGCCGTCGTCATCCGCGGTGGCGCTTCTGGGCTTGAACGCGAGTGTTGAGCTTACCTCCACGAAAAGGGGCAAGCGGATGGTGGCGGTCAAGAACTTCTATGTGGATCCTGATACGGCCCCGGAAAAATTCACGGTTATCGAACCTGACGAACTGCTGACGGCAGTGATGATTCCGAAGCCCGCGCCGGGCACGCGGTCCGCTTATCAAAAATATGGAGAGAAAGAGAGCTTCGACTGGGCGATTGCGGATGCGGGAGTGGTGCTGGAAATGGACGGCAATACCTGCAGGCGGGCGGTGATTACGATGGGAGCCGCATCGCCAGTGGTGCGCCGCTCTCCAGAGGCGGAAGCTCTGCTTGCGGGCAAACAAATTAATGAGGAAACAGCGCGCGCAGCAGGCAAAGCTTCCATGAAGAAAGCGCGGCCGCTCTCAATGAATGCGTACAAGGTCGATCTATTCCCAATCGCCATTTATCGCACGATTTTGCTGGCCGCGGGACAAGCAGACCGCGACCCGAGCGCAGCAGGCTAGGAGGTTACCCATGAGCACAATGCACACACAATCACTGCCCTGCCAGTGCTTGCGAACGAAGAATCCATACGGCACCACGCCGCAGGATATGGAATCATGGCTCCCCGGAATTGCCGGGTCGTCGAGCTACTGGTGCCTGCGCACGATGGGACCAGCGGGTCCTGACGAGAACTTTGTGCATGTTTCCCGTTGCACGCCAGGGCGCAAGTGCTACGAGGCGCAAGAGGAATAGGTATCTTCTTCAACTCGCTCTCGCGGTGGAACTGGACTGCTTTGAAATGCGTAGCTTGAGAGCACGGAGGTTTCCAGCGTGCTTTTTGAGGACATTCGCTATGCGCTACGGCAATTTCTGCGGACTCCAGGATTCACGATAACGGCGGTATTGACGCTGGCACTGGGCATTGGCGCGACCACAGCGATTTTTACGCTGGTGCATGCAGTGCTGCTGAAGTCGCTGCCGGTCGTCGAGCCAAACCAACTGATTCGCATCGGTGACAACGAGAATTGCTGCATCAACGGCGGGATGCAGGATGACTGGTCGTTGTTTTCAACCGAACAGTACAGGGAATTTCGAGATCATACGCCGGGTTTCAAGAGCCTGGCGGCGTTCCAATCGGGGCGCACGGAAGTGGGCGTGCGGCGGGCGGGCAGCAAACATGCGGCAGAGGCGTTTCCGTCGGAGTTTGTTTCCGGCAATGCGTTTCAGACGTTCGGTCTGCGAGCGTGGGAGGGTCGGCTGATCGAGCCAAGCGACGATCATAAGGGCGCGGCTCCAGTGGCGGTGATGAGCTACCGCGCGTGGCAGGAAAAGTTCGGGCGAGACCCTTCGGTGGTGGGCGCGACGTTCCTGATCAACGGCACGGCGTTCACGGTAGTGGGGATTGGACCGCCGGGATATTTCGGCGAGAAGCTGACCAGCAACCCTCCGGCGTTCTGGCTGCCACTGAGCACTTCGCCTTTGGTGCAAAACGGAAGCTTCAACGTGCTGGATGAGCCGGAGCTGCAGTGGCTGAACCTGATTGGGCGAGTGAAGCCGGGAGCAAATACCAAACAGATGGAGGCGCAGCTACAGGTTGAGCTGCGAAATTTTCTTCGCAGCCCGATATCCAAGGTACAACCGGCGGATAAGACGCTAATTCCGAAACAAACGCTGCACCTGAGCTACGGCGGCGGTGGCGTGCAGCAGATGCAGGACCAGTACAAGTCCGAGCTGAAGTTGCTGATGTGGATTTCAGCCTTCGTGCTGCTGATTGCGTGTGCGAACCTGGCGAACCTGATGCTGGTGCGCGCGACGGCAAGGAAGGGGTTGACGTCGGTGAGGTCGGCGCTGGGAGCCCCGCGGCGGCGGTTAGTGA
>JBOGMA010000509.1:0-4377 GCA_050746465.1 Acidobacteriaceae bacterium | reverse complement strand
GTGAATCGGGCTGCATCGAGACACATTGAATCGCCGGATTCAGCTCCTTGAGCCGGCGCGACGTGCCCACAAACGTGCCTGAAGTGCCCAGCCCGGCCACAAAATGCGTAATCTGGCCGGCCGTCTGCTCCCAGATTTCGTTCGCCGTCGTCAGGTAGTGCGCCCGCCAGTTGGCGTTGTTGCCGTACTGGTCGGCATAGAAATGTTTTTCCGGCTCCTCGACAGCCAGCGCCCGCGCCTTGCGAATCGCTCCATCCGACCCGTCCGCCGGATCGGTCCAGACGATGTGCGCGCCGTATGCTGCCAGAATCCGTTTGCGCTCCAGCGACACGTTGCTCGGAATGCATAGCGTCACGGGAAATCCCATGGCCGCGCCCAGCATGGCGTAGGCGATGCCTGTATTCCCGCTCGTCGCATCCAGCAGATGCTTCCCCGGCTTCAGCAACCCACGCTTCTGCGCGTCCGCCACAATGCCAGAAGCCGCGCGGTCTTTCACAGAGCCGCCCGGGTTGTTCCACTCCGCCTTGCCCAGAATCTGAATTCCAGGCAGATGCGCTGTGAGTCGTTCCAGCCGGATAAGCGGCGTGTTGCCGATCCGGTCCAGAAGAGCCGTGCCCAGCGAGTTGATTACAGTAGCCATAATCTGCTTGGAACTTTGCAGCAGCGCCTCCGTTATGCGACAGTGAAAAGAGAGCAAGAGCGCTAGTCTTCAGTTTAACTTTTGCTCGGCAACATCACAATCTTTTCTATGCCTAAGAAAATCAAACTGCGCACCTTCGACGAAATCGTCAGCCAATTACGCAGCCATCAATTTGATGTTCAACCAGCGCCGGGGGACTCAAATCGTGTCCGCGTCTCGAAGTACAACTGCGCTGCGGAACTAGGCCGCGACGCCAAAGGCGGCGTGCTCCTGCTGCACAAGCCCGGAATCCTGCTCGGCGGCGAAATCGCCATTCTGATGGACCGCGGCTTCCAGAAATTCTTCAAGACCAGCAAGATGGAAATGGCCGCCACCGCCGAACGCCTTAAGGCCGAATACCGCTTTACACAGGAACTCGACGAAGCCACCGGCGGCGTGAGCCTCTACAACGAGTCACTGGGCACCATCAGCGACAGGTACATGTACGACCGCCTCAAGGGCCGCAACGGCGACCGCCCCGCCAAAGGCATGTTCCCGTGGGAAACCGCAGGAATCAGCAGCGGACACTGAGCCGCAATATCGGCTTCTAAGCAAGCAGTCGCGACGCCTCTTCCCACAGTTCCGCCGCTAACCTCCCAGCCGACTCGCTGCGCGCAAGCCGCGCTCCCTGTCCCGCCCACATCTGCATCCGATCCGTATCGCCACGCTTTTTCGCCTCATCGCGCATCGCGCGGGTCAATCCGCGCTGCACAGGATAATCCGCCGGCTGCATCGCTTCCGCGGCCTGAGTGTAGGCGGTCACGATGCTGCGTCCCGGGCGTCCGCTGAACGCGCTGGTGACCACAGTCTGGTCCGGATCAATTTCCGCCAACCGAGCAACATAGGCGGGGTGCGACTGAGCCTCCGGCGTGCGCAGAAATCCTGTGCCAATCTGTGCTGCGCTCGCGCCCAGGGCCAGAGCCGCCGCCACGCCGCGCCCATCGGCAATGCCGCCCGTCGCAATCACCGGAACCTTCACCGCGTCCACAACCTGAGGCAGCAGAGCCATCAAACCCGCCATCTGCGCCGATGCCTTGTTGGCCTCGAATGCCCCGCGATGCCCACCCGCCTCCATCCCCTGAACCACAATCACGTCCGCACCCGCCTTCTCCGCTGCGCGAGCTTCCGCCAGCGTAGTCACCGTGGCGAACCAAAGTATCCCGCGCGCCTTCATCTCCTTCACAAAATCCGGCGCATACAGCCCCATGATCGACGAAATCGCCTTTGGTTCCGCTTCCAACAACGCGCGGCATTGAGCCTCAAAATCAGGCAGCACCGAATCGCCCGCATCGGCCGCAACTTCCGACCCCCACTGCGCTAGAAATTCCCGCTGCTTCGCCTCACGCGCCGCATCGCGAACCGGCGTCGGCCCGGGAATCCATAGGTTAATCTGAAACGCACCCACGCTTTCCCGCCGAAATTCCGCGCACCAGTCAGCAATGGCTTTTGGAGACATCAACAGCGCGCCGCACGCCCCCAGCCCGCCCGCATTGGCCACCGCAATCGACAGAGAAGGAGGGCACGCGCCCGCCATCGGCGCCAGCAGAATAGGAATCCGAATCCCGAGCCGCACCGCAAACGATTTGGCACGCGCTCGGGGCGAAGATTGATCAGCAGACATGGCAGACCTCCCTAGACAAGGATGCGACTGTCGAAGAATAAAGCGCAAAATATCAGACAATCGATATAACCGCTGAGCGCTCGTGCCTCGTCGAGCGTCTCATTTCAGAAAGGGGACGCTTTTATGCTGCAAAGGTTCTCTGCTGCCGCCCTGCTGATGCTGTTTCCGTTGGCGCTTGCGCAGCCACGCCTGGCGAACAGCGATTCAGATCTCGCGCCCGTTCCCGCCCGCCGCGTCGCCGACTCCTACGCCATCTACTCCATGCTGATGCCGGGCCAGCCCTTCAGCAGTATGTCTCCCTCCCAGACCGTACGTTGGGCCATCGCCGAAAACACCGTCAACATTGATGACATGAACCCCGCCATTCCTCCCGACGGCCAGCTCACTCCGCCTCCCGACAATGCCAAAGCATTCAACGAAGCCGTCGGCGACTACGAAGCACGCAAGTACGAGCGGTTCCGGCTGCAAGCCAATCAATTTCAGCTCAGCCATCCCTTCACCCTGCTCAATGACCAGCAGGTGAGCGAACTTCGCGAGGCGCGCTCCTCCACCACCGCCAGTTCTGATCTCAAGTCGCAATACTCCGGCTATCCCGGCGTCACTTTCTTCAGCGCCGTCTACTTCAACCGCGCCCAGACCGCCGCCCTCGTCTTCATGAACAATTGGTGCGCCAACCTCTGCGCCGCCGGCCAATGGGTCTATCTGGAAAAGCAAGGCGGCCACTGGGTCCGTCGCTCGGGCATTTCCCATGGAGGGGCATAAACTAAAACCATGAGCACCGCTACCCTCGAAACCGTCTCCCTCACGCACGAACAGAAGCTCGACCGCCTCGCCGAAGTGGCCATTCGCGTCGGCCTGGGCCTCAAGCGCGGGCAGGAACTGGTCATGACCGCCACGCTCGACACCCTTCCGCTCGTCCGCCGCATCACCGAGCACGCCTATCGCAACGGAGCCAAGCTCGTCACCGCGCTGCTCACCGACGAAGAATCCACCCTGCTGCGCTACCAGTACGGCGCCAATGAGAGCTTCGATTACGCCGCGGGCTGGCTCTACGACGGCATGGCTGCCGCTTACAAGAGCGGAGCCGCGCGCCTCGCCATCGCCGGCGGCAACCCCGGCCTGCTCTCGCAACAGGACCCGGAAAAAGTGGGCCGCGCCAACGGCGCCGTCTCTAAGGCCTACCGACCCGCGCTCGAGCTCATCACCCGGCACGACATAAACTGGACCATCGTTGCCGCGGCCACCCCCGCCTGGGCCGCAACCGTCTTCCCCAAGCTGCCCGCCGAGCAGGCCCTCGCCAAGCTCTGGGATGCCATCTTCGCAGCCTCCCGCTGCGACCTCGCTGATCCCGTCCAAGCATGGCGCGAGCACGACGCCGGCCTGCACCGCCGCGCTGACCTGATGAACCAGAAGCGCTTTTCGGCCCTCCATTTCCACGCCCCCGGAACCGACCTGCGCGTGGGCCTCGCCGACGATCACCTGTGGCTCGGCGGAGGAATGCACGCGCAGAATGGCCAGTATTGCATCCCCAACATGCCGACGGAAGAAGTCTTCACCACGCCGAACAAAGACCGCACCGAGGGTCACGTCACCAGCACCAAGCCGCTCTCCTACCAGGGAACCATGATCGAAGGCATCCGCGTGCGCTTTGAAGGTGGCCTCGTGGTCGAAGCCAAAGCGACCAAAGGCGAAGAAGTCCTGAACCGCATGATCTCGACCGACGACGGTGCGCGCAAACTCGGCGAAGTCGCTCTCGTGCCGCACTCCTCCCCCATCGCCAGCAGCGGACTGCTCTTCAACAACACCCTCTTCGACGAAAACGCCGCCTCCCACATCGCCCTCGGCCAGGCCTACAGCAGTTGCCTCAAAAACGGCGACAAGCTCACCCCCGAGCAACTTGCAAAGCTAGGCGCGAACGACAGCCTCATCCACGTCGACTGGATGATCGGCTCCGGCCAGATGAACGTCGACGGCATCACCGCCGACAACAAAATCGAGCCGCTCATGAGCCAGGGAGAGTGGGTATAGCGGCGATTGACACTCCAAATGCAAAAGAGCCTCACGGGCTGTTCCGTGA
>JBOGMA010000508.1:0-6960 GCA_050746465.1 Acidobacteriaceae bacterium | reverse complement strand
AGCTGGTGGCTCGTGGGAACCTGTTTGACGGGCTGGTTGCGATTGCCGGATGCGACAAGAATTTGCCGGGAACGGTGATGGCCTTGGCTCGGCTGGATATTCCTTCGTTGATGCTTTATGGGGGATCGATTGCCCCGGGGCATTTGCACGGGAAAGACCTTACGGTGCAGGACGTGTTCGAAGCTGTTGGCTCGCATGCGGCGGGGAAGTTGGATGATGCGGGGCTGGAAGCGGTGGAGGCCCATGCGTGTCCGGGAGTGGGCGCGTGCGGAGGGCAGTTCACGGCGAACACGATGGCGATGGCCTGCGAGTTTCTGGGGATTTCGCCGATTGGGTTGTCGGGGGTTCCGGCGTTTTTGCCGGCGAAGCTGGCGGCGGCTCGCGAGGCAGGGCGCGTGGTGATGGAAGCGGCGAAGAAAGGGCTGAAGCCGAGCCAGATCATCACGGAGAAGTCATTGCAGGCGGCGATTGCGAGTGTTGCGGCTTCGGGCGGTTCGACGAACGCGGTACTGCACTTTTTGGCGATTGCGAATGAGATGGGGATTCCGTTGTCGGTGGATGATTTTGACCGCATCAGCAGGGCGACTCCGCTGCTTTGCGATATGAAGCCGGGCGGGCAGTATGTGGCGGCGGATTACCAGGCGGCGGGCGGAAGCCGGTTGCTGGCGAAGCGGTTGATCGATGCCGGGTTGATCGATGGGAACGGCTGGAATATTTCCGGCAAGACGCTGGCGGAGGAAGCCGCGGCTGCGGAAGAGACTCCGGGGCAGAAGGTGATCCACACGGTTGAGAAGGCGCTGAAGCCTTCGGGCGGGTTGGTGATTCTGAAGGGGAATCTTGCGCCTGAGGGATGCGTGATTAAGGTGGCGGGGCACAAGCGGCTGGAGCATCGCGGGCCGGCGCGTGTGTTTGATTGCGAGCAAGATGCGTTCCACGCGATTGAGGCGGGAAAGATCAAGCCGAATGATGTGATGGTGATTCGCTATGAAGGGCCGCGGGGCGGGCCGGGAATGCGCGAGATGCTCGCAGTGACGGCGGCGGTGGCGGGGATTCCTGAACTGACCGACACGGTTGCGCTGCTGACAGATGGGCGCTTCTCGGGAGCGACGCGCGGGCTGATGGCGGGGCACGTTGCTCCGGAAGCCGCGGTGGCCGGACCGATTGCGGCGGTGAGGGAAGGCGACACGATTCATTTCGATATTCCGAACCGGAAGTTGTCGGTGGAGATTTCGGATGAAGAGTTGGCGAAGCGGCTGAAGTCGTGGAAGAAGCCGGAACCGAGATTCAAGCGCGGAGTTTTTGCGAAGTATGCGAATTCGGTATCGTCGGCGTCGCAGGGGGCGGTAACGCATTAAAGGCAGAGCACGGTCACTCACTGAGGGAAAGAATGCTGGAGTCACTAATCAACGGATTCAAGAGCAAGAGAGATCAGGCAGTGCTAATCGACTTTTCTATCGATGGTCTCTTTGATCCTGTTTCGAAGATTGACACTCTGGAAATGACTCTCGACCGAGTATTAGGGTCTGCCGGAGAATCAGATGGACATGAGATCGGCGGCGGTGAAGGAACAATCTTTTTGTACGGAGCAGACGCGGAAGAGATATTCGCAAGGATTGAAAGAGTGTTGAAGAGCGATCCCCTTTGCAAGAACGCCCGGGTCACTGTGCGAAAGGGTGGGCCCGGTTCACCTGAACGTACAGTCCAACTGTGAAGCTGGTGGAGGAAACATGCCAAACTCGTCAGAAATAAAAAATGTTGGCAATTTGCAGCAGAATGCCCGACTGACGGGCTCCGAGATTCTTTGGGCGACGCTTGAGGGTGAGGGTGTGCGCGAAGTGTTCGGGTATCCGGGCGGCGCGATTCTGCCCGCGTATGACGCGCTGCGGAAGTTTCCGATTCGCCATATTCTAGTGCGGCATGAGCAGGGCGCGACGCACATGGCCGATGGCTATGCGCGGGCTTCGGGCAAGGTAGGCGTGGCGGTGGGGACTTCCGGGCCGGGCGCGACGAACATGGTTACGGGCATTGCGACGGCGATGATGGATTCGGTCCCGCTGCTGTGCATTACGGGTCAGGTTTCAAGCAAGGTGCTGGGGACGGACGCGTTCCAGGAAGTGGACATCACGGGCGTGACGCTGCCGGTGACGAAGCACAATTACCTGGTGACGCGCGCGGAGGATATTGCTCCGGTGATTCGCGAGGCTCTGATGATTGCGAAGGCGGGGCGGCCGGGGCCGGTGCTGGTGGATATTACGAAAGACGCACAGCAGGCGACGGCAGATTTTGATTTTGCGGCAGCGGCGCCGAGGCCGCATCGTCCGCATCCGATGCTGCGGGCGGAAAGCGAGTCGGTGCTGAAGGCCGCGGAGATGATTCGCGCGGCGAAGAAGCCGGTGATTCTGGCGGGGCACGGAATTATTCGGTCGGGAGCGCGGGAGCAGGTGATTGCGCTGGCGGAGCGGATACAAATTCCGGTGGCTTCGACGCTGCTGGGGCTGGGCGGATTTCCGGCGTCGCATCCGCTGTCGCTGGGCATGATGGGAATGCATGGCGAGGCGTGGGTGAACCATGCGATTCAGAACGCGGATCTGCTGATCGCATGCGGAATGCGATTTGATGACCGTGTGACAGGGGCTCTGGCGACATACGCGGTGAATGCGAAGAAGATTCACATTGAGATTGATCCGGCGGAGATCAACAAGAACGTGAAGGTGGACCTGGCGCTGATCGGCGATCTGGCCGAGGTGCTCGAAAGCGTGCTGCCGCACCTGTCTGGGAGCGGCGGGGGGCGCAAGAGTTCGGCGTGGGTGAAGGAAGTGAATGCGATGAAGGGCGAGTGCGCGGTGCGCGACATTCAGAACCTTCCCGACACCGGGCATCTTTATGCGGCGCACGTGATGCACGATCTTTGGCGCGCGACGAACGGCAAGGCGATTGTGGCGACGGATGTGGGCCAGCACCAGATGTGGGAAGCACAGTATTACAAGCACGAGGACCCGCGCACGCTGATCACTTCAGGCGGGCTGGGGACGATGGGCTTTGCGCTGCCGGCGGGGATTGGAGCGAAGGTCGCGCGTCCGGAGAAAGAGGTTTGGGTGATTGCCGGGGACGGCGGTTTCCAGATGACTTCGCCGGAGCTGTCGACGATTGCGCAGGAGAACCTGGACATCAACATTGCGATTGTGAACAACGGGTATCTGGGGATGGTTCGGCAGTGGCAGGAATTTTTCTACGATAAGAACTATGAGTCATCTCCGATATTGAGCCCGGATTTTGTGAAGCTGGCGGAGGCGCATGGGATTCCGGGCGCGACGGTACGGACGCGGGCCGAAGTGCTGCCAGCGGTGCAGGCTGCGCGGGAGCGGAAGGGGCCGTTCCTGATTAATTTTCTGGTGGAGAAGGAAGATTCGGTTTATCCGATGATTCCGGCGGGGAAGGCTCTGCATGAGATGATTCGGCGGCCGGGCGGAAATCCGCTGGTGGAGACGGCGGAAGATGCTTGAAGACGGGGAATAGGGAACAGGGAATAGAGGACGTGGATGCTGCATACATTTGTTGCACTTGTTGAAGACAAGCCGGGCGTGTTGACGCGGGTGGCGTCGCTGTTTCGGCGGCTCAATATCAATATTGTTTCGCTGACGGTGGGGCGGTCAGAGAAGCCGGGAACTTCGCGGATGACGATTGTGTCGGATGCGTCGCCGACGGCGGGACACCGCATTATGGCGAGCCTGTACAAGCTGGAAAATGTGCTGCAGGTGGATGACATTGGGCAGTATTCAAGCGTGAGCCGCGAGCTGGCGCTGATTAAGGTGGCAGCGACGCCGAAGACGCGGTCACATATTTTTGAGCTGGCGGAAGTTTTTCGCGCGCGGATTGTGGACCTTGCGCCGGAGTCGCTGATGATTGAGATTACCGGCGTCGAGAGCAAGATTGAAGGGCTGATCCAGGTGCTGAATGAGAGCGAGGATCGGATTCTGGAGATTTCGCGCACTGGGCGCATGGTGATGCGGCGCGGCCAGCATACGAGCCGCGTGCTGGATGCGATGCGCGTGGCGGGAGTGGAGGGGAAGGGCGAAGCGGAGGAAGAGCTTCCGGTGGAGATTGCGGCGGAGGAGCAGGTTTGAGGTTCACCACAGAGGGCACAGAGAGCACAGAGAAAGCAGGTCCCTCCGCTTCGCCCGCTGACGCGGGCTCCGGTCGGGATGACAAATTTTGTGAGTGAGAGAGGAAAGCAGGTCCTTCGACTGCGCTTGGCGCTTACGCTCCAAACTCCGCTCAGGATGACATCCTGATTTTTATCGCTCAGGATGGACTTCCTTATTTTTATCGCTCGGGATGACGGCCGAAGTTTTTTGAGAAAATTTTAAATAGAAAGCACAAGAGGAAACGAAATGCCAAAGACGTATCACGATCAGGATGCTGATCTGTCCATTATTCAGAAGAAAAAAGTCGCGATCATCGGATATGGGTCGCAGGGTCATGCTCATGCGCTGAACCTGAAGGATTCGGGTGTGGAAGTGCGCGTGGGGCTGCCAGCGACGAGCAAATCAATTGACAAGGCGAAGAAGGCGGGGCTGGAAGTAAACAGTGTCGCCGACGCGACGGCGTGGGCGGACGTGATCATGGTTCTGACGCCGGACCACTCGCAGGGCGAGACGTATTCGAAGGACATTGCTCCGAATTTGAAAGCGGGCAAGACGCTGATGTTCGCGCATGGGTTCAATATTCGTTTTGGCGCGATTGATCCTCCGAAGAACATTGATGTTTCGATGGTGGCGCCGAAGGCTCCAGGGCATCGCGTGCGCGAGGTGTTTACCGAGGGCGGCGGAACACCGGGACTGGTGGCGGTGCATCAGGATGCTTCGGGCAAGGCTCTGGAGACGGCTCTTTCCTATGCGAAGGGGATTGGCTGCACGAGGGCGGGCGTGATTCAGACGACATTTGCTGAGGAGACGGAAACCGATTTGTTCGGCGAGCAGGCGGTGTTGTGCGGCGGAACTTCGGCGCTGGTGAAGGCCGGGTTTGAGACGCTGGTGAATGCCGGGTATCAGCCGGAGATTGCGTATTTTGAATGCCTGCATGAGCTGAAGCGGAGTGTGGACCTGATGTACCGCGGCGGGCTGGCGTTTATGCGGTATTCGATTTCGGACACGGCGGAGTATGGCGATTACACGGCCGGGCCGCGCATTGTGACGGATGAGACTCGGGCGGAGATGAAGAAGCTGCTGACGGAAATCCAGAACGGGACGTTTGCCAAGAAGTGGATTGAGGAGAACAAGACCGGGCGCAAGCACTTCACGAAGATGCGGCAGGATGAGGCGAAGCATCCAGTGGAGGAAGTTGGGTCGCGGCTGCGCGCGGCAATGCCGTTCCTTGATCCGGTGACGATGAAGGATGGGAAGCCGCAGACGGAAGTTGCGACGACTTAACGGTAATAGCCGGGGTGGTTGCGTGGTAGCCGCTCCGGCGATGTTTTTCGGAAGAGCGCGTCTAAAAAACTGAAACGGAAATCGGACTTGTGTACCCAGAACGGGAAGTGCAGGTCCTCCGCTTCGCTCCCTTCCCAGCCCAGCACGCGAAAACCGCGCGTGCCGGGGATGCCGGCTTCGGTTCGCTTCGGTCGGGATGACAAGTTTTTAATTGAGTGCAGCAGACGTAAGGCTCTTTTTTTGATGGTTCGAGTTTTCCTGCTCCTGGTTCTTCTTGTTGTGCCTGCGCCGGCGTTGCTGGCACAGGCAAGTTTGCATTGCGCGATGCGGCCTGCGTCGTTGAAGGCGATGCTGCATTGCTTTCGACCGCTGCTGGTTTTCAGCCCGTCGCCGACGGACGCGCGGCTGAAGAAGCAGAGCAGGATCCTGAATGCGGCGGCGGACGACATGATGGACCGGTTTGTGATGCTGACGCCGGTGGTTCCGGAGGCAGAAGAGTACGCGACGCCGCTGGACACGCCGTACATGGTTTTGAAGCAGGCGACGATGCGGAAGATTCGGGAGCGGTTTCGGATTCCGCGGAACCGGTTTGAAGTTTTGCTGCTGGATGAGGATGGTCGGGTTCGGCTGCGGAGCACGAGGCCGGTGGATATTACGCGACTGAATGCGTTGATCGACTCGTGGCCGGAGCGGAAGATTGAGATGACGCGGCGGGACGCGAACTGAGGTTTGGAGGAATACATCCACTCCGAAGAGAGGTGCAGGTCCCTCCGCTCCGGTCGGGATGACAATTTCAAGTTAGGCGCAGAGAAATGCAGGTTCCTCCGGTCCGTCCGCTCACGCGGACTCCGGTCGGGATGACAAAATTTTATTTTGGGCCGCGAGCTGTGGAACGCGGGATGCGGCGCATCCGTTACCATCGAAGAGAGGCCATTCTATGACTACCGCCAGTTCTGTCCCCATGCTGGATCCGGCTGCGGCGAATCGGAGCCCTGTATCCGAAATTATTGAAGCGCTGAAGCGTGTTGCTCCGCTGCACGGAATGGAAGAGTGCGAGCTGGAGTGGCTGGCGACGCATGGGATTGAGCGCAAGGTCGCGGCGGGAACTACGCTGTTCCACGAGGGCGATGTCGCGGACCGGATGACGATTCTTCTGAAGGGCGAGGTGCATGTTCGGAGGGAGCGGGGCGGGCCGATGGCGCTGTTTATTGGGCGGACGGGGCTGATTACGGGCCTGCTGCCTTTCTCGCGGATGAAGACTTACGGCGGGCATGGCTTTGCGGTTACGGACTTGTGGGGACTGGATTATCCGCGGGAGATGTTTGCGGAGATGACAGCGGCGATTCCGTCGATGACGCAGCGGTGCGTGAGCGTGCTACTGGACCGGGTGCGGGAGATTACGCGGCTTGAGCAGCAGGCGGAGAAGTTGAACGCTCTGGGCAAGCTGGCGGGGAACCTGGCGCACGAGATGAACAATCCGGCGAGCGCGGCGCAGCGGGCGGCTTCGGGGCTGCTGGATGAGCTTCGAGTT